>CALDQI010000056.1:0-5013 GCA_937911635.1 uncultured Pseudomonadota bacterium
AACTGACAGCACGATTTGCTCTCCGACCTCTGGTATTCTATTCCCATTTCCTGTTCCTTTTCCTTCGATACCGTCTAGTACTTCAACATCCCAAGCAAACTTTGGCAACTCTTTTCCTTCGGTACGCACAGGTTGTTCTGTAGTCAACATGGTTTGCTGCGGATCTCGAACTTGCATATTGAGACGTGCAGTCTCTGTACCGTATCCATGAGGTACCGTGACCTCTATTGATTTGGTTTGGGAGGATTCCGGTTCAATATGTCCGATGTACACTTCTCGATAGTCTAAACTGGGGTGCTCACTCTTCAATAATATTGATATCTGATTGTATGTTCGACCGGAAACATTCTCTACATGAATATTCAAGGTCTCTTCTTCGCCTGCATTCAAAACGGCGCCATCTTCAATCTCCACAGACACTTTCAAATCTTCCTCAGCTTTGGAATAATGATTGACCCCAGTCCTCCAATCAATCCCTATAGACTCAAATTGCAACCGAATTTTCTCGGCTTCAACAGGCTGCACCTGCTCCACCAAGGTTTGGGCGGCTATCAGAGCAGAGGTTCTGTCTTCACCTTCCGTCAATGAGAGCAAATCACGAGCAAACTGTACTTCCCAATCCTTTTTCGGATCGGTTCTGTCTGCCCCTTCCTTCTCTTCAAACAAGTACCGAACAGAAAATCGAGTTTGCCCTTCCAGTGTAGAGTCATTGTCCAAGTGCCCATCTAAATCTCCTTCTCTAGTGAGCCACTCTCTCCAATATAGAGAAACCATCTCCTCCACATCTTGTTCTTTTGGTCGAATCAGGCTGGGTTGCAACAGGATATCTGGTGGTATGCCTACAGATTGAATGGATTGATCGCCAGGCGTCAAATACTGCGCCACCGTTAACTTCAATCTTGAGTCATCTGGGTTACCATACAAATGTTGCACCGAACCTTTACCAAAGGTTCGCTCCCCAATAATAATTGCTCTACCCTGATTTCGAAGGGCTCCTGCAACAATCTCAGAGGCTGAGGCTGAATTCCCGTTGACCAATACTACGATGGGAAGATCTATCAGAGTGTTGCTTGAACGAGCATGATTTTCTTCTCGGGCTCTCTCGGCCCCCTCAACAGTAGCCACAATGACACCATTTCGTAGAAATCGGTCTGAGACTTTAATCGCTTGATGAAGATAACCACCAGGATTGTTCCGAAGATCCAATATTAGCCCATTGAGACTTCCGTTCGCTTGCTTTTCCATTGCTTTCAAGAACGCGTTCATATCATCAGCCACATTCCTATGGAAACTCTGAATCTTTAAGTAGCCGATGTCGTCTTCTAGGAGCTCTCCTTTTACAGGATCTATCTTGATTCGTCCACGAACGATAGTGAATGGTTTCGGAGCAGTCCAGCCAGTTCTTTTCACCATTATTGTGACTGGCTCTCCGACTTTACCGCGCAATAGCGAAACGGCTTCATCCAGATCCATATTGATCGTACTGGTACTCTCAATACGAACGATTCGATCCTCAGATTTCAAGCCAGCATCCCATGCTGGGGTTCCTTCTATGGGTTGCTTAACGGTCAGTTGACCATCCTGTAAACTGATTTCAATTCCAAGTCCGCCAAACTCCCCTTGATTGTCGACCTCCATTTCAGCCGCTTCTACCGGAGGCAACAGAATACTATGAGGGTCAAGGACGCTCAATGCACCATTCAACAGTAAGTACTCCACCATAGGACGATCAACATCCTCCGACAACGCACCATCCAAAAAGGAGGCAATCGGATGCAATATCTGCAACATATCATTGAGATCATTCAACGATTGAATCGGAAATGTTCTGGTTCTCGTCCCAACGTTTGACACGATGTTATCCGAATGAACAATAAACTGCACCTCATCTATTTGAGACTCTACATTCTGCAATGCCTCATCCAGCATCGATTTCAACCGTTCACCTTTAAGTTGGTCGCTATCGACATAGTAGTGATGAATAAACGCAAAGTCCCGTTCCAGGGTTCGAAGTGAACTCAAACTTCCAGTCGCAGTACTCGCTTCACCCTCAAAACCACTCCAATCGTCCATATCCAAATCATCAAATAAGGTTAGGGCATTCTCATCCACTGCCGGTGCAGACGTGTTCGTATCACAAGCCATCGTCATAAGAGAGAATATGAAAGGCGCAGTGTATTTTTGAGTCATTGTCATTCCATGTATTGCATAAACGCTTACTCTCCTAACCCAAACCACACATCTCACGGCAGCACATCGGGTTTCGAAGATACCTATTTACTAATATCATAACCACAACAACAACCCAATCCAAAGAAGTATTCGGTCATCGTTGGAAAGAGTCTATAAGATGAGACAACAAATTGCTTTTGGAAAAAATCGAACTAGACACAGAATCCCTGACAAGTACAGTTTCACTGAGATGCATGAATCAGCAAATTGTGATATGCTTATGCCATCCCACATTTTATTCTCATTGCTTGTCCCTCCCTCCCAAGTCAAGAAATATGTCATTAAAGATCACCTGCCCTAAGTGCAGCAGTAAACAAAGTATCCCCCAACCACTTCCAACACCCGGTAGCACGATCCAGTGCATCGAATGTGGACAGAAGATATCGATGACCTACCCTGACGGTGTCATCGATAAATTGCGTGCAAGAGGAATGGTTTTCGAAGGCGACACACCCTCAAATGCCGCTCCCAAAAGGCCCATCGTACACGAGAAAGCGACACCGCCACAGCCTCGTCGTTCCAGTACATCCAGCCCATCTCCAAGAGACGATCGCCCCATCTCCAAATCCAACAGAAGGTCTGTAAAGTCTTCCACCAATGAACCCACTGATGATACTCAGGGACCTGCCTCAACAAACAACTCCTCGAAACCACCAAAACCAAAGAAGAGACGATGGATCAAATGGGTTCTGGGTGGAGTCGGCTTGTCTGCCCTATTGGGCGTCGGTATTGTTGCTGGAACCATCAATCATTTTGCAGATCAAGTTCCAAGTGTTGAAGACCTTCGAGATTATCAACCACCGACTGTTACCACTTTGTATGATCGAAATGGCGAAGTCTTGGCGGAGTTGTACAAAAAAAGACGGTACGTTCGAGACTACGAAACCTTCCCAAAACACTTAATCCAATCGTTCATGGCAGCCGAAGATGCAAATTTCCTTAAACATGGCGGCATTGACTACTTTGGAATTGTTCGTGCTGTCGTGCGAAACGCACTCAAAGGTAAAAAGGCTCAAGGCGCGAGTACAATTACGCAGCAGGTCGCCCGTAATTTCCTGTTGACGTCAGAGAAAACGTATACGCGTAAAATTAAGGAAGTTATTCTCGCACAGCGGATCGAAGAAACCTTTACCAAAGAACACATCTTGTATCTATATTTGAATCAGATCTATCTGGGTTCGGGAGCCTATGGTGTTGAGGCAGCTTCTCGCGTATACTTCAATAAACATGTAGAAGACCTCACCCTCGCTGAATCAGCCATCATTGCAGGATTGCCTCAAAGACCCACCGATTATTCACCGCACAAACACTGGAAGAAGGCTAGAGCTCGACAGGAATATGTTCTAACACAGCTGCTAGCCAAAGAATTTATTAACCAAAGCACGTACGATGATGCCATCAACGAAAAGGTTCGCGTATACAAAGAAGACAACAAGTTTTTAACACAAGCACCACACTACACAGAACACGTACGTCGATATCTCTTAGAGACATATGGTGAGGACAAAGTGTACAACGATGGATTGGATGTAGTGACCGCTTGTGACCTAGAGTTACAGCAAGTAGCCCAGAAATCGGTCTATGAGCAAGTTGCTAAAGCATCGAGATCCCAAGGATGGGAGGGTGCCACTAAAACATTGAAAGAATCTGAATTTAAGGACTTTCGATCCGAGCAAGAAACAAAGCTATTGGAAGCCTCTCGTGAACGAGGTCTGATCGTAGCTGAGCAAGAAGAAGATGGCTCCGGACCATTCCCACTACCGGACAAAAGCACTCTTGTAACTGGAACCATCTATGACGCAGTCGTTCTAGAGGTAACTCGCAAACATGCTTTCGTTGGAATCGGTAATCATGAGGCCATCGTCCCACTCTCTTGGAGCAAGTGGGGATACAAGCCTGATTTCTCGAGATCATTCAAACGTCGAGCACTGAGAGATTTGAGAGACATGCTCAATAAAGGAGATGTCGTTCAAGTGCGGGTTGAAACCTTGGATGCCCACACAGAAAAAAATCTAAAAGGGTACAAACCGATAAAAGACCGTACCATCGCGGCGGCTCAAGTTTGGAAAGAGCCCGGACTTGAAGGGGCCATGTTCTCATATCGTGTAACCAACTCTACCGATACCAGTAATGATCGTGGAGCTGTCATCAGTATGGTAGGCGGGTACGACTTTCAGAAGTCACAGTTCAACCGCGCCACTCAAGCGCGCAGACAGGTCGGATCCACGTTTAAACCCATCGTATATTCTGCCGGTATTGAAACCAAGAAGTTCACTGTTGCCTCTCAAATCCCCGATGCTCCTTTGACGTACCAAACCTTTGGAGACAAGCTCTGGAAACCAGGAAACTATGGAAACTCATACAGCGAAACAGGATACTTGAGTCTTAGACAAGCACTGCAAAAATCCAAAAATGTGTGCACAATCCGCGTACTCGATGAGGTCAACCTCGAGAGCATCTTCGACATCGCAGGACCAAGACTCCGAATTGGTTACGATATACCAGTCCAAAGTCGCACACACATCTCCGCTAATGAAGACTGTGCTGGTACCACCAATCCATCTGCGGTTCAAGGTATGCAGTGGTGTGAAACCATCGACCCAAAATCTTGTCCCTTGGTTCGAGCCAATCCCAAAACAATCAAGAAGAATGGCGAAACGATCACTGTAGACACCCCAAAAGCCTGTTTGGATGAGCCAGTCACCAAAAGCGGCGAAGAGTGGTGCCACTCTTGCGATGTCAATCTTCGTGTTTGCGACTGGTTGCCTATTGCCCAAATTC
>CALDQI010000057.1:0-1638 GCA_937911635.1 uncultured Pseudomonadota bacterium
TTTTCCAAGATTGATGGAAAGGTGATCCACTCTTGGGGCGATGTTTTATCATCGATTTCCGATGCTAAGTCTGGTGAAGGGGCAGAGGCCCAAGCTCGACTGATTAAACTAGAGATTGTTCGCGCTGGAGAGCTTAAAGTGATTGAAATCATTCCAAAGATGATCCGCGACACGAACTTAACCGGTGAATATAGATACAGACCCATTTTGGGAACCACCCGGGATGGTTCATATACTGATGGTCCAACCATCTCTGTTAAGCATTCTTTTGGTGTGGCCGCTCAAAAATCCGTCAAAGAGACAGGGATGATCATCCAGTTTATTCTGAAGCAACTAAAGAAATTGGTTGTCGGTGAAGCGGCTGTCCGTAAAAATATTGGTGGTCCGATAGAAATCGTTCGTCAGGCGTCAGATGCGGCCGAAAGGGGCGTCTATGCTTGGGTTCAGCTAATGTCCCTGATATCGATTTCACTGGGTGTTATGAATCTACTTCCAATACCGGTATTGGATGGTGGGCAGTTGATATTTTATCTGTTTGAAGCAGTGCGTGGAAAACCATTGCCGATCAGTTGGAGAGAACGAATTCAGCAGGTGGCGGTCTTGTTTTTGATCTTCTTCATGCTCTTTGTAGTGGTGTTTGATATCGAACGATGGATTAGTGGGGGCTGACGATGAATGTCTTGGGCATTGATACTGCAGGTCCAGTAACAGGCATTGCGTTGTTAACTCCTCATGTGGAGTGGTCTTGGAGTAAGAGGATGGTGAAAGGAGCCGACGCGGAACTGCTGGCGCAGTTGGAATGGCTAGCCTCTCGGTATACCATTGATCGTATCGCTCTGACAACGGGTCCGGGTGCATTCACTTCATTGAGAGTTGGAGTCTCGATTGCCCTTGGATTCGCGATGGCAAGGGAGATTAAAATCATTCCATTGTCCTCTTTGCAAGTTCGTGCAAAGATGTGGCCGCACGAATATTGCCTGTCGCTCTTGGACTCGAGGCGTGGGAAAGTGTATGGTCAGGCATTTGATTCAACGACAAAGGTTCCATTGCCGCTTACCTCTGCGAAAGATGTTCCATTGGTCGAGTTGTTGCCCAAACAAACCTTTATTGCAGTTGGAGAGGGAGCAAAGGTCTACGTCAATGAGATTCGTGCGGCGGGAGGGTTTGTTCCTTTCGATTCCGACAGAACTCCGGCATTGACAATGGCCAAACTGGCCTTGTTGATGGATGAACGAGCCGTCGCCCCCGAAGCTGTTACGATTGATTACATTCGTGGTGCGTCTGCAATCCCACCGAAACAACTTGGTGTGCCACTCGGTACACCAGCGCAATAAATTTGACTACGGTTTCTACGAATAGGATTTTGCTATGGATTTTGAATTTGGACATGGATATGAAGCAGCAATTGTTGGTGCGACGGGCTGTCTAGGACGAGAGTTGGTACAGCAAATCGGATCTGTGCTTCCAATACGTAAGCTGCACTTGTTTGCTTCCAAAGCAAGTCAAGGTGAATATGTGGATGTTGACGGTGAATCAATATCAATTCAGGGGCTTCAAGAGTCCGCTTTACCGACAGACGTCCGATCATCGATTCACGTGGCGTTTCTATGTTGTCCAAGAGACGTCGCACTCAAGATG
>CALDQI010000058.1:0-3219 GCA_937911635.1 uncultured Pseudomonadota bacterium
GTTTCAAATACTCTAAGACCAATAGAGGATTGTTATTGTGTTGCGCCGTAACAAGTACAGATTGATGTTGAACCAACACATTTTGGTTCCACGGCGCAACTTGGTACTCCACAGATTGCAGAATATCAGTCCATTTAGTCACCAACTGCTGATTTACATTGGACAAATGAAACCTCCTTTGTGTCTACGAGGAAAGACGACAAAGTCGAAAACCCAACAGGCTGTCTTTGGTCGCCGGATCACGATCATTGCGATTCGATACACGAATGTATTGAGAATCGTTGTCCCAACTACCACCGCGTAAGACTCGAGTTGTTCCACTGATGGGTCCTCTTGGATCCACCGACGGATACCTACTGTAGGAACTTTTCCAGTCCCAAACCCACTCGTACACATTTCCACTCATGTCACACAATCCATACCCATTTCGCCCCTTACTACAAACACCGTGAGTTTGATTTCTACTGTTGACTGAGTACCATGCGATCTCATCCAGGTTATCACTGCCTGCGTATCTATACGTCGCCCCCCCTCTAGCAGCATACTCCCACTCTGCTTCCGTCGGTAATCGCCAACCTTTACATGAATCGTCCGACCAAGTTACCGTGCTTCTATTGATGGTGTAGCACTGCTCAAGCCCTTCCATTGAGCTCAGCTTGTTCGCAAATTTGACCACATCAAACCAACGCACCTTCTCTACTGGATGATGACCACTCCTAAACTCACTTGGATTTGCGCCCACCACTCGTTCATAGAGTTCTTGTGTCACTTCGCTCTCCATCATGTAGAAGTCACGACTGAGGGTTACCGACTGCCTCGGTTGTTCATCATCGTCACAATTTTCCTCCTGCTCCTCGGTGCACCCGATTAAAAAGTTCCCTGCAGGGATGATTTTTGCAGTGTATATCGCACGATTGCTAAAAAGAAGTTGCCGAGCCTGAACAGTTTCGGGAATGGGTACATTCAACGTCTTTTGTACAATTTCTCCTGTCTCCGGAGATATATAGTCCACCACGATCTTCGCACTTTCATTGTGCTTAATGAACGTCTTCATTTGTTTCTGACGACTCGAAGAAGACAGCGAAGGTTGGAGTTCTGTCCACCTTTTCGTGGCTTCCTGTTGACGCTGTTGTATAACCTCCTCTCGAATCTGGATAAACTGTTGTGCCAATTCTTGCCGGCGGTCTTCTTCCCAACTCTCTACACCCAGTTCATCTGATGGAGCAAAGTCAGATGACGACCGCAATATCAAGAACTGCTCAGATGGTGTACCGGTTGCTTGCTGTTCACTAGCGGAAACACCCGTTTTAAAAAGTATCTGACTTTGCGTGCGAATCAATGTGAGCAGCTCTTCTTTACCTGAACGTACTGTCGTCATCGAAAGCATCCTACCATTGCTTCCGGCATACAGTTTAAGGACCGCCATGTAGACTTCATCTACAGTTTTGACAACATCACCGTGTACGATGTACTGAGCATCCATGGAATCACCAAGTTGGATATGACAATCGGTATCCAAATCAGAACAACTCTTGTTGCGTTCACGAAGGTACATCGATAGGTCTTCACGGGTCATTACATCGTATTCATCAGAATCCAAAATATCGTTGGCACCTTGCCGTATCTGATCAGACACTGCTTGAAGTGTTCCTTGCTCAAGACCATTACCACTGGGCTCTGCGACGTATATCGTTCTAATCTCTTCGGCTTGTGCTGTGTTTGCACACCCCCATAGACAAGCCAACAATGCCATTCGTTTCCACATAATGTTTTGCCCTATGCGTTGATGCGAGTTCTCGGGTAATGTAACACGTTGTAGAGACCTGAGTTAGGACCAAAATGCTATAAGCAACATGACATCAAGTGTATTGAGACGCCCAAACAAACGAAGTAAACCATACACATCCGATGTTATTCCGTATGCTGTACAAAATCGTTTGGTGTATCCGATGATCGATAGTCAAGTGAAGTCATAGAGTGACAAAATCACCCGAGCAACCAAGACACCGCCAAAATACTCGCAAATACCCCTGTAATATCGGCAGCCAAACCAGCCCACAATGCATGACGATATCGATGTACACCCACAGAGCCAAAATACACTGCTAGAACATAAAAAGTCGTTTCTGTCGATCCATTCATCGTCGAAGCAAGATTTCCAATGTAGCTGTCTGCACCGTAGGTTTGTACAAGTTCCGCAGTAATCCCAAAGGCACCTGAGCCACTGAGCGGTCTAAGTAGCGCCAAGGGCAGCACCTCACCCGGAAGGTTGATCATGCTGGTCACTGGTTCAATCCAGCCCACCATCATCTCCAAGCCTCCACTGGCTCTGAACATCCCAATCGCTGATAAAATCGCAATGAGGTAGGGAATTATCATCACGCCCAGACTGAAACCTTCTTTGGCACCTTCGATAAATGCTTCATAGACCGGAACACCACGCACAACACCCACAAGAATCATACCGAAAATGAGAGTTGGCATAATCCAAACGCTTGCGGCTTCTCCTAACGAATACACGGTAACAACCAAGACCACTAAGAAAAATGCAAAGATGAGCACCGGCACCAACTCACTGAAACCACCTTTGGATTTTGTATGCACAGGCGGTACAAATCCCACATCGGGTTCAGGAGACGTAAATAGTCTGGACAATCCTTTAGCTGCAAGTATCCCAACCACTGTTGATAACCCTGTGGCGATTAGCGTAGTTGGAAAAATTGCCGCCGGATCGGCCGAACCAAACTGTGCACGCAGACCAATTATTCCAGTTGGCAAAAGCGCAAGACCACTGGTATTGATCGCCAAAAATAGACACATCGCATTGGTGGCGGTTCCCTTATGGGGATTGATGTCGTTCAACTCTTTCATCGCCTTGAGACCAAATGGGGTCGCAGCATTTCCGAGCCCGAGTGCATTGGCGGCAATGTTCATCACCATCGCGCCCATTGCCGGATGATCAGGAGGAACATCCGGAAAAAGTCGCACGAGAATTGGTCTAATCAGACCAGCCATCCATTGTAAACCACCAGCCTTTTCCACAATCTTCATCAAGCCCAAAAAGAGTGCAATGTAACCGATGAGACCAATCGCCAAATTTACAGAGCCTTTGGCAGAAGCAAGGGCGGCTTGCCCCACCTTGTCTGGTAAGAGCGGCACAGGTGTCAAAGTCAAATCACTTGTATCTGCAGATATATCCGTTTGTATAAGAGCCTCTTT
>CALDQI010000059.1:0-3219 GCA_937911635.1 uncultured Pseudomonadota bacterium
GTATGACAGTAATTGGTCTGCTTACAATACTCGAGTCACTCGTACACGTACTCCGACAAGTCCAGAGACAGAGTCTAAGATCAGTGCGATGATTGAATATCTAGAAGAGAATGTATCTATTGACGGAAAAAATGAATTTTGGTCATTTGGCAGTTTGGGCATCCACAATGTATTTGGTCATATGGCTTCTACATTGGAAAAGGAAGACCTGTGGGCTTGGATCGAGACGTGGCCAGAAGAAATCAAGTCAGCGATTCAAACACTGTAAATCGGTCACAACCAATATGACCTGAGATTATTGGAGCGTGTTGGTATTTGAGTCGACAATGGCTATCGCATCTCCCACCTTGATAAGCCCACCTTGAATCACTTGAAGGTACACCCCTCGTAGGTTCAGATATTTGTTTCGAGCGCATGCGATAAACGCAGGTTTGCCAAATCGGTCTCTGAACTTCGCGCAGGCATTGTGTGGTTCGGGGGTCACCCGTAAAATACACTCTCCAATATGTAGAGTCGATCCAATCGGTAGACGGTATTCTCTCATATCGATGTCCAAAAATAGTGAATCGCCATACAGAGTGAGCGACTGTCCATTGGCAAAATATTCGGCGACTTGATGGTTCATGGCGGCAATCTGCTCATCGAGAGAGCGTTTGGGGTCCAGATACCATCGGTCTGGTACCACACCCATTGCCTCATCCAATTGTACATCGGGCAATACTTCTCTGGAACCATCAGTATTTCTAGCTACGAGATACCCAACTGTATTGGAGTAGGTCAGAGTATGATGCGTCGCAACGAATAGCTCCACAGCCTCTTGATCAAGATGTCGACTCGAGTCAATAGGGGGTTCTTTTGGGCGTATTGTGTACATAAATTATTGGCTAACTGATTAGATGGAACCATCCAATTTGGCAGCGAGTACTTCGGAGATTCGATTGGGAGTATTTTTAGGGAGCAATGGGACAATACTCCTGTGGAACCAGGTCCATTTATACGAAAAAGAGTCCTGAATAAATTTGGATATATTCTCGACAGCATCCTCTGTAATAGAACCTTCACGATGAAATTGGTATATGCTTTCAACAATCCACAACTCTCTAAACCACCAGCTTGTGTTGAGGTTCATCTTCCGACCGTAGTCCAACAAAATTTGGATATCATGGAGTCGTTCTTGGATACTAGAGAGGCTTGTACACCGTGTGAATGTATCCTCCAAACCCCATCGGATGTTTTCATTGAGTAATTTTTTGAGAACGGAGGCCATCCAATCCTCAAACTCAACGGTGTCGAAATCCGAGTACTCATGGTGGGCACTTCCACTTTCCACTTTCCCTCTTTTATACCGTTCCCAAGAATGATTGTCTTTGTATAGACCCAATTTCCCTTTTACTTGCAATTCAATAGTACTGGCATAGTCAATCTCTTTTATCCGGATTTCATAAGGGTATAGTTCTTCAGGTGTTTCAAACATCCATAAACGATGTTCAAATACTGGTACGGGTTCAAAATATGAAACTAGACTCGGATACCGATCCAACAGTTTGTTGCTTGGTGTCATTAGCATCTCCCTGAATATAGGTAATTATTCGACTGTGCCAAATGGTACTTGAATTCAAAACGTCGTAGATCCTCAAGAATGTAAATCCAATGGGAACCTTTTACCGATCCTGAAGACTAAGTATTCATTTTGATTCCGATAACCCACCATTCTGGAACATGGTATACTTTCTAGACATCAATCTGGATGGCAATCATCCGATTCAAAAATGGAGTTTACTGTGAGTGTGACCATTCCAATTTCTGTTGTTCGAGACTTTGTCACCAGTGGTCCCATTCAGGGGATATACGAGGTTCTGGCAGATGTACCGAATTCTGTCAGTCACTTTCCGCAGGTCGACCGGCTTGTGCCGTTAGGAGACGACAAGTACAGGTGGGAGATGGAGAGGATGGGTACTCAGAACCACTATTTCCAAGTTCGATACGTCACTCGATACACCAGGAGTGAATCGGAGAAGTGGATTCGATGGACGCCGATCAAAGAGGGGAATGGCTCTTTTAGTGGTTGCTGGGAACTTCGGCAAGAGGGTGACAAAACCCACGTTCATTTTGAAAACACAGGTCACTTGGAATTGCCGTTTCCACGCATGATAAAGAGATTGGTAAAGCCCTTTGTTGAGAAGCAGTTTCAGGATCTATTGAACCAATACATAGCCAATTTGCAGCACACATTTGATGCGTTGAGTGAATAACGAGAGCCTATATTTATACAGAGTGACACGAAAATGGCAGAAGGCTTTTATATTCCAGCAGACAATCCAAACCTTTCGACAGGTTTACAAACAGCATCTGAATCAGTGTTCACCATGTTTACCGGTCGTGAATTGCAGTACAAACTGTGTGAGAGCGAAGCGGCTGCAGACGCATGGTCTGGCTTACAGATGGGACCATCTGGAGTGGACATCTATCGATGGGGGCTAACCCAGTCGGAACTCGCTGCGCTTGATTTGTCGGAGGATGGACCGGACTGGTCGAGGGGTCATCTCCATGAGTTGATTGAGCACCTATCGAAGGGTGGAACGTTACCCTTCCATATCAAGATGAAGGGTGGTTCCGCAGCAACATTGATTTCCAATCAAGGGCACCTCATCACCAATCAACACCTGGTTCCTGGGATTCAACACTTTCATGAGTTTCCTGAACGAACCATTGTCTCTGACGGTGTTCCGATGCCTCATCACTCGATCAAAACGGCAAGTGGTGTCGATTTGGGGGCTGTGCGGTTGGTTTATGTGGATTCCTCTATTGATTTGGCTATTTTGAAGTTGGACACCATTCCGTCTCAGAAACCTGTGGTCACGAGAGCGAAAAGAGTCGATCGCCATGAGCGTGTTTGGCATTGGGGCTACCCACAGATGACGCGTCGACCGTCCGAGCAGCGTGCCTTTTTTCGCTATTCTGATATTGAACGTCGTCAGGTCTACAGTGTGGGATTGGTACTGACGGATCCATCTCAATCCGAATGGTTTACCGATGCAGATTCGGCCCTCGGTATGAGTGGGGCATCGGTTCTCGATGACGATGGTTGTATCGTTGGACTCTTTTGGGGTGGTGGAGCTGGTGGTGGTTCGGCTGCTTCACTTCCAAAATCAGAACGGTATCGTTATCGCCGAGTGGTGGATATACGTGCATTTTCCGAGCGATTGCCACAGTTCTTTG
>CALDQI010000060.1:0-2276 GCA_937911635.1 uncultured Pseudomonadota bacterium
GTCCAAACCATCACAGACTTCCTCGGCACCTGGATAAACTTCATCTTCCCTATCATTGCAGTCAGAGCCATTGGAAACATAACGGTCGGGCGCTTCACAAGCCTCCAAATAGATATCGGGATCTCCAAAGCCGTCGTCATCCGAATCGACATAAAACGTAGTCAATGCATCTTCGTCAACCACCCCATCACAATTGTTGTCGATACCGTCACAGACTTCATCTGCTCCAGGGTTGATTGACGAGTCCATATCGTCGCAGTCTTCATCTGCTGTAAACCCATCCATGTCTGCATCTTGCGGTTCTTCTACAACCGTCTCTGTCTCGGTTTCAACTTCTTTTGCTGTATCTTCACACGCAATTAGTACCGATGTCATCAAAAATAATCTCATATCATTTCTCTCATTGTAAAATAGCAGTTTGTATTGAACCATAAACCTATCGATAGTCTACACCACATACCAAGATTACATCTCAAATTGTGTATTTAGGTCATGATTTCTAGTTCAGTTCAATCTAAGTACTTCGAAAAGAATTCCCATGCCAGTCGAGAAGAATCGATATCTTGGTTACCGAAAGCACCTGGCCAATCGTGTCCACCATCGATCACTTCATAGAGCCATACTTCAGTGCTGTTCGAGGTTGAATAATACTGATGGTATCGAACAGTTGATCCATCCGATGTATCTGCATCTGCAATGTCACTGACTTCGGACTCACTCAGTGCGTTGTGAGAAACCCAGAACTGAATGGCATCGTTCAACGGCATATAGGCCCCCCATCCTTCAGAATTGTCCACATCCCCTTCAACAAGGGTAACATCGTCTAAGGTGCCATGAATCTCCAATACCGGTATCGACCGACTTGGCTGACAACTCTCATAAATGTGCTTCATCATACAGCCAGCGACAGGTGCAATTGCTTTGACGACATCACTTTGACAGGCCAACATGTAGCTCATGTCTCCACCATTCGACATCCCCATTGAAAATACATTGGTGGCACTAAGTTGAAGCGATCCTTGGAGATAAGCAATCAAGGCATGAATGTATCCAATATCGTCCACAGCAATGGCATCGTGGAAGTCATATCCAACATTGAAGAAACGGTTCCCCCAATCATCTTTGGTGCCTTGAGGGTACACCACTACAAATCCATGTTCGTCAGCCAATGTATTCATCCCAGAATACCCCTCAATGATCTGAGCAGAACTGGTATACCCATGCATGACAACAACCAACGGGGCTTCGGCCTGTATGTTTGAAGGCATATGGATTCGAAATTGTCTTTCCAAGTCATCGTGAACGAAGGTATTGATGCCGTTGACTGGAGGTTCCAAAGTGGTTTCTCCTTCAGAGTCCACCTGCTCTGTTGGTTCAGGAACATTCACTTTAGAGGTTCCGGTACAGGCAGTTAACAAAAGAAACATGTCTCTCCAGATATTACGAACTTACACCTGCTGAGGATGCGATCCCACAAGGGTCATTGAGTAGCAGCATCCACAAACATCTGTTTTAGCGTGGCAAAATTTTGCGGATTGCTAAGATTGTTTAGAGTCAAACTGTACGTGTACACAATTTCATTTTGTGAATTTAAGATGTGAGCATCTCTCCACGGTGCACCTGAATGGGTACTTGGATTGGGTGCCATGGCATGCCAAGTATTCCAAATATCGTCACTCGAGTTGTCTTCAACCATCGGCAAATCTCCAAGTGAACCAACGAGGGCTGCCCCAGATCCATTACCGATCTGATTGATCGCCAAAATCTGAATGTCATACTGTGGATACTCTGTCTCCAGTTCGTCTTGCATTTGTGTGAGGTACCCAAACTGGGCACGGCAATAGCCTCACGTCGATTTGATAAAGTACCAGCCGCTAACCTGCTGTAAATAATCGCTCGGAGATATATTCTGACCAACGGTTGGAGATACTGGATTGGTGTCGGGTAAGGAAAAGTCTGGGACTGCATTTGGCGTAGAAACCGATGTATTGTCAACCAATCCATCACAATCATCGTCTTTGTCGTTGCAATACTCTGTCAAAAATGGTCGTGCTAATGAGTCGTTATCATTACAGTCCCAATCATCACCTTGACGTTCTGCGTAACCCGCAGGTAAGGTACAAGCACCTTGAGTATACAGTTCTACCCCATATCCATCATTGTCTGCATCTTGGTAGTATAGGTTTACGTCAATTGCTGAGTCTTCATTAATGGTACCATCACAATCATCATCTTCGTCAGTACTGCACAACTCATCTGCATTTGGATTTTGATGT
>CALDQI010000061.1:0-4476 GCA_937911635.1 uncultured Pseudomonadota bacterium
GCACCTTGATATTCATCCCAGTCTTCACTTTTCCGATCGTATAAATCATACCCTTTTTCCTTCCACGCAGAACGATAACCATCGTAAATCCAGCGGCCGGCGTGTTGGGTGTATTTAACACAGTATACTTTCATTTTAATTTCTCCAATACTATATTTGGTATCTCTACTCGCTTGTTTTCAATAACATCTATCAATTCATGCCCTTTAAGCGCGAACCATGGCTCACTAGCGGCTCCTATCATCTTATTGGTGATAACCCCCATATTCATCATTCGAGCCTCTATAACCACCCTTGAGAGCGTTTCAGGGGTCTCTGGCAAGAACACCAATGATTTGTTCGTACTCATGAGTGATAAAAACTCTTTGTAGGTGGAACTTACAATCAAATTATAATTGTATTTCTTCACTTTGCAGAACCTGATAGCTCCTCCAGTGTTCTTGTGTTTGATTGTGGAGTCCATTATAGCATATGTATCACTTTTATCTACGTTAGCCTTTTCTCTCATAAAGTTTAGAGAATCCATGTCCCATATGTTACCGCCCAGATTTACAAGGTTATCAAGGTTGGTATTTAGATATGCTATGTCAAGATGAAATTTGGATTGACAAAGAACAGCTTTTGCTTTCTGATAAAATTCTAAATTAGTAATATGTTCTGGTGGGGCTTTAAAATCAGGAAAAACACCCGGATTGCGGGTGCTTAAATACTTGTGATCGTGCTCGTAGATAATATACTCCAAATCATAGAATTCAGGTATAACATCTTTTCTCAATGCCGCGAAATTAGCAATAATAAATTTCTTATTCTTATTTTGCTGAATATATTCTGCAGTAACCGAGGTGCTATTAATTTTTTGGACTTGATGTCCTTCCGAGATCAATATTTCTATAAGTTCTTCATTATTTAATTCTCCACCACCCAGCACTTGGTTGGCAAAGAAATCAGCTACAAATATTATATCCATTGATATTGCTTCTATTCTACTTCTTCGATGTCTAAGTCATCGAGCCAGGATTCAACATCGAATTCTTCTTCGACGCCCATGGCTTCCACAAAAGCAGCAAGCATTTTTCCCTCTTCAAATCGTTCCTTCAGTTTGTCTGCATAGCCCGCAAACGGTTCGGTACCGTTAGTGATATCTTCGTAGCATGTTCTCATTTGTTGACGAGCTGAAATTTCTCGTGGGTACGCCCACATAGAGTCTTTGACGATAACACCATCCCAAACCGTTTGTTCTGGGACTGGCTGCAAGTCGTAAGACACATCATAGAAATTTCTATCACCACCTTCACCACACAGGAAGTCTAACTGACCCGACCAACCGGTTGCTACCACTGGTACGTCCATGTATGCTGCTTCGAATAGAGGCAAGCCGAATCCTTCACCGTGGGTTAAGGAAAGTGCGGCACGGATCTTTGGATGGAGGTACATTTGATGCATTTCTTCATCAGTCATATCTCCGTGAATCATATAAACCTTGCACTTCCTATCTTCAGCGTCAGGGATGGAGGCCAATAATGAGAGCAATTGTCCGTGTACGATTTCTCTATCAATTTGAGAATTTTTTGACACGTTTGTTTTGACTACCAAGCCCACTTCTTCATCTTTAAATTCATTTACAAACCACTTAATGGTATTATGTAGATTTTTACGGGGGCCCATTTGTGCGACAGTTACAAAGTTAAAGTCGTAATCTAGTTCTAAATTGAGAGCTTCCATGTTTTCATATGTTTTAACTGGGTAGTTCACGCTATCAATGTCGGTAGTCAACTGCAAAGTAAATCTTTCGTCTGTGTTATCGTATGTTGCTTCATACGAACTTCTTTTATAGATTTCTTTTGAATGCTCTGAGACAACAATAATTTTATCCATTGTGTTCCCTTTTTGAATCCATTCATGTGCCACACGGGTGGTTTCAATTCCAGCGGTATAACCAATGTTCTTGGCTGCTAAGAATTCCCATTCATTTGGAATCGTGACTTGAAGTGACAAATCAAATTGGCCGCCGCCTTGAACGTAAGCAATCGTTTTTTCAATCTTTTCATCAATCCACAATCTTTCTTCAGACTCTTCATTAATCCATGATGTCTGACCCCATTGTAATGGTTGGATATAAATATCAAACAGATCTTCTCGGCTTCTCAGAGCCCGAAGTGCAAATCGAGACTGCTCTCCGTAACCTGAACGAGTTAATACTGGTGCTCTCAATAAAATAGATTTACGCATTATGCCACCTCCATTAGTACCCAACGGTCGTAATTCTTTCGTGTTTCCCAGGAGCCATGCTTCTCAACAACTTCGTCGATAAGCTTGACCCAGGATTTCTCATATTGTTCGAAACTGTAATTGTTTGCTATGTGTTGAAGTCCTGCTTCAGACATTTTTTGGTATTTTGGCTTGGAAAGCTTCAATGCTTTCTTCATAGCCGAATTAAAATCTTTTTGTGAGATCCTGTCTTCGTAAATGTAAGGAACCTGTAGGGAACCAATGACTGATTTTGCTACAGGCTGTATACCCCAACCAAACCAATCGGTTCCATCTGTTACTTGTTCTTGCAATCCACCGGTCATATTTACAATGATGGGTGAGCCACAGGTCAAGGATTCCAATGTAGAAAGACCAAAACCCTCTGCATCACTGATTCCAATGGTGTAGTCTGCTGCACGGTACATGTTAGCCAAGTCTTCCGGGCCTACCTTCTGAGAAGATAACAATACTTGCCCGTCTGTCATTCCAAGGTGTTCCAGAATGTGTGGTAAGTCTTGGCCGTGTGAATCGCGTGGGTCAGTATGCATTAGAAGACACGCTTTGTCATGACCGACTTCATCAAGAAATTCCTTGAACCACCAAATTAGAGTTCCACTTTGTTTACGGCGCGCATTTCGGCTGTTCCAGAAGAAGATCTTTTTATTGGGACTTCTGTAGTTTGTAGAGGTGTTAATAATCTTTCCTCTTGTAACTTCAACATTTGCTTTTTCTTCTGGTGTTCTAGCTGGATGGAAGTAAGTGTCAGGCACTGCATGAGGTAAGTAATGCGAGCTAGTTCGAGGTGCAACCTCTTTGACACACTCATGCGTCACCTTCGAGATAGCTACCACTTCATCAGTAGAACGATACCATCTACCATTGAAATGTGGTGCTGGGAAGTTATCCCAAACATGATAGTACACAAGTGGTACATTGGCTCTAACTTCGTTTTCGATTTCCCAGAGCCATTCATAAAAACGAGGATCGGTCATGAACCATACCACATCAGGTTTTTCTTTTGTAAGAATAGAGCGAACCATCTCATGGCTACCGTATCCATCAACTGGGAAGACCCTCCAATCATCACCCCATGGATCGATTGATTGTGGTCTATAATCGTGGTGCTTCATTGCACCGCCTAGGCAGATAAACTCATAGCGCCCTGTCTTCAAGAGCGCTTCAATAAAGTATTTAGTTTGTGTTCCTACTCCAGAGGGGGACAATGGATGGTCGGATAACACTAAGATTTTTTTCTTTTTCATTTTTTCCTCACGGACAATGTTCCGTTTTATAAAATTTACAACCGTAACCGGAAGTGCATGACAAACGGTTCTTAATGTACCGGTTGTTTTTAATATTGTATAACGCCATGTTTAAAAGTTTAAGCGCATTTTCAGTCTTTCTTGGACCGGACGTGACTCTAAAAAATTCAACATGGTTATTTTTAGCTGTTCTCTTAAGCAAAGCAAAATGTGTCTCAACGTCTTTGGGCTCAACAGACATTTTCTGGCAGAAGAAGTGTTTGTAAAGGGTAAGTTGGTATGTAATCATCTTGTCAGAGCGCTTTTTAGCGTCCCAACCCCACGAACACGTCTTCCAGTCAAAGATGTGGACTTTGCCATCGGGTGTGGCTACCACTGCATCAATATAACCTTTGAAAAGGCGTTCCTCACCTTCGATTGTTTCGTAAAGAGGCATCTCAACAGCCAATACTTCATATTCTTCGAAGTAATCGTTCAAGGCATCTTCGATTTCAGGAATAATCTTCTTTCCTTGATCGACCATATCAGCGACTAATCTTTGATTTACTTCGTTCTCATCGAGTTCAGCAATGTTTTTTTCGAGTTCATTGACGAAATAGTTGTCATCCACATCTTCTTGAAGTAGTTTTTTCTCACACACAGAGTGGATTGCAGAACCGAAAGCAGTATATTCATTGCCGGTAAACCCATCAACCCCATCGATACGAGTAAGTTTGTGGTAAAAGGCGCAATGGGCCCAGTCTTTAAGTTCAGAATATGATATATGTTGTGGCATTGTGTACTCCTAAGAGTATATTATAACCACTTATACATTAGAAGTCAAGGCTTTCTGGGTTTTGAATCAACATAATTTTATTATAGGCTTCTGGGCTAACCTTTTTTAGAAAATTATGATTGCTATTTGTATAGAAATCTGTAAATGCAGTTGCGAAATATTCTCTCAGAGACGTGGCTGCATAAGAAC
>CALDQI010000062.1:0-4496 GCA_937911635.1 uncultured Pseudomonadota bacterium
CTGACGGCTTGACGATTCCGAAATTTATACATGAAGAACTTTCTGATATCAAAGTGAGTCGCTGGAATACGGCTCCTTTAAAGGAGGCAGTCAATAAATGTCGTCTGATTGAGATTTATGAACTGTACTTCAAGATGTATCCAGAGAAGATACAAGAACTGCCTTCTTTTCTATGTTTAGAGGCGTGTACCCATGTCCCCAACTTTTGTGGTTCAAATTCACCAGTTAGGGCTTTGGGGTTATTGCCCCCTTTTTACGATGTGAAAGGAATCGAGAAGTATTCCAACATTGAAAGGGTGCACTTTTACCCGTCTACACCAACATTTGTTCGATATTCCGGATTGAGTAATTTTCTACGACAGATTCATTTTCGGGTAAGCAATGAAGCGATCCAACAGGCGGCGGAACTGTGTTGTGACACACCTCATATACGGCATGTGTTTACGGATTGTGTGACTGTTTCGGTAAAGTCTACACGAAATTTGGTATCTACAAATCTGGTATCGAAAGATATAGGATCAAACACCTTAGAATATGCTGTGACGCCACGGGCGCTACGTCGTGATCCTTTATTGGAATCCGTTACACAAACAATCAACGGGGAACGTCAGATTGTTGCCGATGCAACAGGAATTACCAATGGTAATGTGCAAGAGTATCCACATCTTGTTGTAGCAACTAATTTCTTAGATCATCTTCCTGAGTTTCTGAGTCATAAAACAGAATCGAAATTTCTACAAATCCAACGGGGAATCAAGATCTACAATTCGACTGTTACCCAGCAGGTGTCATTTTTCTTAGATGAGAATATAGATGCTCCGGTATCAGAACGAATCATCGCTATTGAAGCAGAAAATGCATCGGTGGATATACAGAAACTTTTGCTTCAGGCTATCGCTACTCTTCCGAAGTGCAAGCAGATCACCTTGGATGGTACCAGTCAGCATTATCAGCATCGATTGGATATGAACATTGAACTAACGGGAACTATGTTAGCCCGTTTCCCGAGCTTGGAAGTTCTGTCTGTAAAAGGTCACGGATGGGGGCATAAAGGGTCTCTCAAAATAACGCCGGACATTTGGTCATTGAAGCATCCTTTGCGAGTGGTTGAACTGGATTTTGTACACAATTCTGTGGGAATCGCGTTTATAACGGGCGGTGTCTTGGATTATGTGACAACAAGAACATTGGGTGAACGTTTGTTTACTTGGCAAGATACGGAAAAAAATATTGTATCTCATTCTGAACACATTTCGGCTGTGCAGCATTTGAGGATTCTTAATTCCAAAGATGTAGCGGATTTAATTCCCTACATACCGAACATCAAGTCTTTGGTTACATATCCGAGAGCGCTGGACCTTTCACCTGTTCGAAAAGAGCGATTTACATTTCTTGAGCATCAACGGCGTACACACATTGATGAGGTGTACAAATATAGACCCACATCTATTCTATCGGTACAATCGTTGTCGGATCTCTCATTGGTTGCTGAACGTAAAAAGATGGCGCATCGTGCCGCTTTGAATCGTCGGCCCAAAGTCTCTGCACGTGTTCATGCTGAGATTGAAAAGGGGATGCTAAGCAATTCAAGTGAAATGTCTGAGAAATTAGATGTTCTGTCTGGTAATTCAGGGGTGTTAAAATTGGGTCGGAAGATGTATTTACGCTCTGAAGAAGGTTGGATACGCAGAGATTACATCCGAATTGATCAAGGGTATACCAAGAATGTAAAGACTTCACAGTGGCTCAATTTAGATTTGGCATACAAAGTACGCGACTTCTCTACAGAGACCCTTCCGAAGGCTACCAAAGTTCGTCTCAATACCAACAGAGTATCTCTTAATGATTTGGCTGCTTGTGATTGGATTCGTTCGCTAAGGGTAGATCGATCGTTGAGTAAAGAAGAATGGAGTGCTTTGGGTACAATGCAGAATCTAGAGACCTTGTATATTTCCGATTCATTGTTCGGTTTTGAAACGATTCCGGAGGAGATACTTGAGTTGGTGAACCTACGCGAATTGTATTTGCCTAACCTCGAGATAACCTCTGTTTCCGAGAGTATTAAGAATCTTGTGAACCTAGAAAAAATGTCGTTGAGAGGGAATCCAATCGAGCCAGAAGAACAGGCGATTCTCTTTACATACTTGGAAGCGTTGCCAAAGTTTTTCAAGTTGTATTTTGATGCCGAAGGTGCACCGACGACTGGTTTCACGATTGCTTGATTTCGGGTGGTCCATGGAAGGCTTTATTGTCTTTGAGTGAGACTGCATTATACTTCAAGTATGACGACACTCTTTGACCAAATCCAAGATAGTTTCGTAGTTGGGTCTTTTGATCAGAACGGATTCCTACGACACCAGAAATACTTTGATAGAAGTGATGAGGGAGTCGATGTTGGAGGTCGCGTCGCACTCATTACCGGCGCCAACTCGGGTATCGGTTTTGCGACTGCGCTTGAACTGGCAAAACGTGGGATGTCTGTTTATTTATTGTGTCGAAATCCAGAACGGGGACAAGATGCCGAGAATAGGATTCGTGAGGCTACTGGTTCTGATACGGTATATTTTCATCGACTGGATTTGAGTGATCTCAATCAGGTCAGAGAATCAGCCAAGTCATTGTTGTCGAAGATTGAGAAAATTGATGTGTTCATCCACAACGCCGGTATCTTACCCCTCAAAGAAATGCGCTCCGCACAAGGGCACGAACTGACCCTGGCGACCAATCTGCTGGGTCATCATCTACTCACTCGACTTCTGTGGTCTAAATTGACAGGGAGAATGATTTTGGTGTCCTCTGGCGGTATGTATTTTTCACCGCTTAGCACCAAGCAACTTTTTGCCGCACGGTTTCCCAAATTTGATGGTGTTAGACGATATGCACTCACAAAGAGAGCACAGGTCGCCCTTACAGAAGTCTGGGCCAAGAAGGGGGCAGAGCAGGGACTCATCGTGCATTCGATGCATCCTGGCTGGGTAGCAACACCGGGAGTGGAGCATTCTTTACCTGGGTTTTGGAAACGAATGGAGCATAGACTGAGGCAGCCAGATGGTGGTGCTGACACTGTGATTTGGCTCAGTTGTGGAACAACCCCTTTGAATAGCAGTGGGCTCTTCTGGTTTGATCGAGAGAATCGAAAGACCCATGTATTGCCATGGCAGTCTCATTCAATGAGTGAAAAAAAGAAATTGTGGAACAAGCTAGAGGAAACTGTTGCACCCTATGTACAGGATCCGTCGTGACATCCAAAGAAATCGGATTTTGGGCACTGACATTCAAGGTTCTGTGGATTGTGACCTTGACGCAGGCAGGGGAGCGGGCTTGGATCAGTGCATTGGCTGTATGGGGATATACACTTGCATGTGGCTCTAGACAGGACAAATACATTTGGCGAGTGGTGGTTGCCGGAATATTGTGTTCGCTTGTGGGAGACGGAGGACTTGGGTTTTTGGGGGTCCTACAAACGCCAGACGGATCAACGCTCGATGTTCCTCCTTTATGGCTCATTGGATTGTGGGCTGCCTTTGCAACACTGCTTCCGATTTGCTTCCGCTGGCTCTACAACCGGTTGTGGTTAGCGGGCGTTTTGGGTGCCGTGAGTGGTACGGTATCCTATGTGTCTGGCGGAAAGTTGGGTGCGTTGATGGTGAGTGGGGATGGACTGGTTTGGATTGCTTTAGAGTGGGGACTCGCCCTACCTCTGTTGATTTGGTTGGCTCAGAAGGGAGAAGTGAATGTCGTTAAGACGACGGATTCTCCGGCTGCCTAAGCGACTGTTGCAAGGTGTACAGTCCGAAGGTGGATCTGATGTTTGTATCGTACAACCACATGCGGAACTGAAATCAACACAATACACGATCGATGATTGGGAACCTTATTATTCGTTCCTCTGGGATTGGACGTCTTGGAAGAAGGCCCTGATGTTTGATTTTTCCACGGACGATTGGCTATCCGCTATTGAAATACTGGCAGACGGAATTTATCGAATCCCCATATTCAATCCGGATTTCCTACACCGATTCGCCGATGAGATTGAACAGCTGGAGCGGTGGTCACTGGAACATCAAGTGTCGTTACAACCACCCAATTCCATGCATGATTACGGTATCGAGATGCGGCTCATTGGTATAGATACTGTATTGCAGCAATTCACAACGGAGGTTGCAGATCGAATTGTCTTGGAACTCTTTCCAGAGATTCGTGATGGTGGAGTGGATCATCACCACGCGTTTTCGGTAACCTACGGTGATGATCACAATCGTTCGTTGGGTTTTCATGCGGATGATTCTGAAGTGACCTTCAATTTTTGTTTGGGTGGTGAGTTCATTGGTTCTGACTTGTATTTTCAAGGACGCCGCTGTTTCAACCACATGCAAACTGATCACAGACCTGAAGAGCACGTTGAAATTGAACAAATACCGGGTACCTGCATTGTACACGCGGGATTGCACAGGCATGGTGTGTTGCCGATTCTTCAAGGCAATCGACGTTCTCTG
>CALDQI010000063.1:0-4022 GCA_937911635.1 uncultured Pseudomonadota bacterium
ATGTTTTCAGCACTGATCCATTCTTCAAGCATGCGTTGATGCTCTGGTGTTTTGTCGATCTGCTGCCAATGCATAGCCAGCTGTAGCAATTCTCTTTGATTCATCGAGTTACCCGTTTTCTTTACAGATTTCAATACCGTGACGCAGTCGTTCAATCGATGTGGTCTTGCCCAATATTTCCATCACTTCAAACAATCCGGGTCCGCCACCAACACCGCATAATGCAATTCTCATGGGGAAGAATATTTGGTTGATCTTGAACTTCTTACCGGTGGCCTCTTTAAAAATTGGTCGATATTCGACTCCCCATGCTTTACTCATAGGCTCTAGAGATTCTGCGTTGAAGTCAGCGTCATCAAGAGCATCAAGAAAATCTACATACGCACTCAATGGTGCGACGTGACGAGATTGAAGGGCCTTAGCCGACGCTTCTGCATCCAACACAAAATTTTCAGGTGATACAAAGTAGAAGGCGATCTTTTCGGCCAATTCAATTAAGGTTTGGGCTCTTTCTTGCATTGTGGTCACAGCGGCTGGAAGTTTTTCCTCCGGTATGGAGTATCCATGCTTGTCGCTGTGAGCATTGATGAATGGGCGTGCTCGATTGACCAGATCATCGAGGCTGAGGCGCATCATCCATTGCTGATTGCACCAAAGAAGTTTTTGCATGTCCCATTTGGCACCGGCTTTGTTGATTTGAGAGAGTTCAAAGACTTCAATTACCTCTGCTGGGGTGAAGATTTCCATGTCGCCACAGGCCCATCCCAAACGCGTCAGGTAATTGAACAAAGCCTCTTTTAAGATTCCCATTTCTTGATAGAGTCCAACTGCAGTTGCACCATGACGTTTGGACAATCGCTTCCCATCATCTCCTAGGATCATTGGGACGTGCGCAAAACCTGGAGCATCTTGTCCCAGTGCTTGGTAGAGTAAGACTTGCTTGGGTGTATTGTTGAGGTGATCGTCCCCGCGCAATACCAGCGAGATATCCATTCCCAAATCGTCTACCACACACACGAAGTTGTACGTCGGGGTTCCGTCAGAGCGTCGAAGGATGAAATCATCGAGTTCCTGGTTTTGGAACACGGTGCGTCCTTTGATCTTATCATCGACCACAGTTTCACCTTCGAGGGGGGTTTTGAGTCTGATGACGTGTACACCACAGTCGGCACCCAAATTGGCATCCCGATATCGATTGTCGTACATCATCTTTTCGCCACGTTGCTTTTGTCCGGCTCTAAGTGCATCCAATTCTTCAGATGTCGCAGTGCAACGATAGGCTTTACCAGCTTGGAGCAATCGATCTATGACGATATCGTATCGGTCGAAGCGTTCACTTTGACGATAAGGGCCATGATCACCACCAACGGAAGGACCCTCTTGCCAATCTAGGTTCAGCCAGCCCATATCTCTTTCAATTTGAACTTCGTGCTCTCGTTTGCTTCGTGAAGGATCTGTATCTTCAATACGAAGGACAAACGTTCCTTGATGTTTCTGTGCATAAATCCAGTTGAACAATGCCGTTCGAGCACCACCAATATGAAGATAGCCAGTTGGTGAGGGGGCGAAGCGTACACGGGTTGCTTTGGTCATGATGTCTCCAAATCAAAAGGTTCGATATCCGCGGTACAGTTATCCCGTTTCGATGGAATTGTCATCTCGATAATCAAGGCATTTACACAGTGAGAGCATGATTTTATTGGCAGTGCGTTATATAAGATAAGGACATTCATGTACAAACCAGATTAGAGTTCACTCATGTCTTTTCGAATCTCTTTACGTTCAGCCTTTCGAACGTTGCGCCATCGGTCCCCGTTTACTCCAAAGGGACCACGTCAATTGACGCTTCGATTTGGAAAGAGAGACAATCCTATGGCATTGGGTATTGGAAAAAAACGAACTCTAAAGGAACTTCAGTCCTTGATTGCCGATTGTGTACAGGCTGGAACGCGAGCGGTTCACTTTATTGTGGATGATGAAGTTGAAGATGTCGATGTTCCTAAATTGGTCAGATTTGCCCATCGATTGGATTGCTCTACCGAAGTCATTCTGAGTGGTAAGGGAGTGACAAATGATATTGCTGAGCGTTTACTCTTGTCAGGCGTAGATTGGATTTGGATGCTGTTTGGTGGGGTATCTGCGGTCGTTCATGTTGAGACAGTTGGGATTTCAATTGAGGAGAGCACCCAGAGTTTACAGAATATTTTGCATCAGCGTGCGGAACTGAATCTACAAAATGTACGAGTCGGTTTATTGCTTCCATGGAGGAAAGAAACTCCTGCCCAAAGTACGGCAATCAAGAATTGGTCTGTTGAATTGGGTGTGGATTCCGTACAGCCACACTTTCCATATTTTGGAAGAGACATGTCGAGCGAGCCCTTGCCACAGCATCAGCATCTCAGTAGATTGCTCCAGTTTGTGTGGCAAGATGACAGTGATGAACCTGGATGGAAACGTCGTTACCCATGGGCTTGTCCGGTTGGTACAAATCGATTGGAAGTGTCAAAATATGGTAGAGCCTGTTCGTGTCCTCACAAAAGTCCGATCATTTGGAATAAAGAATCCTTGACAGAGTTGTGGTCAAGGCTGTTGACTCATCGACAGGAAATTCAGAACTGTGAACGCGTTTGCCTGCACAGGGACTTGCGATTTCTATAGGGATGAATAAATAAGGGTTTCCAGTGAGAGCCTTGGAGGATGCATGTCGACAAATCAATCTGTTTCTAAATTACCCACCCCGAGTAATTCAAAAATTGGGGCGATGCGAATACCGACGCGTTCGATGACGATAAACTTGAATATTGATGTGGGATGGGTCCATCAAGCGTTGCTAGAGGCCATTTCTGGTGATTGGGTGTCTTTTCATGGCGAAGTGACTCTACAGCGTATGGACGAGCGTTTAGATGCACGCGTGCAAGTGACTTATGGAGTGGAGTGTACATGTGAAGTATGTGGCGCTTTGTTGCGGTATGGTCATCGCGTGGATGTTGAATTAATGTACCAACCGTTCACTCTGGATCCTCGTAAATCTAGACACATCAAAGCCCCTCAAACTGTTAAGGAACTGGATAGGATTTCTCACCAAGTGACTTTGCAAGAAGACCAACTGGACATGGGGTGGTACGACAACGGAGAATTGGATCTGGCTACGGTGTTGACGGAGGTACTGGTTCTAGAACATCCGTCACTTCTTGCCTGTGATCTGCCAGAGACTGAGCGCTTAGAAGATGGTGAATGTGTGACCTTTCCAACGGAGGGGCAGAAAAACACCCACAAACCATTTGCGAATTTGCCCGATTTAGGATAAGAGGTTTATCGTTGCTAAAGGAAGGCTCTACTTTGTATTGAGTCATCCACAAAAAACATATTGATTTTGAATAATGGGGTGAACCATGGCCGTACCAAAGAAAAGAACCAGTCATCGTCGTAAAGGAATGCGTCGTTCACATGATGCGATTAAGTTTAATGCTAGCGTAGACTATTGTGAAACCTGTGGAGAGCTGAAATTGCGTCACCACGTTTGTTCAGGTTGCGGGATGTACCGTGGTATCCAAGTTTTTGAACCAAAGGACAAAGATTTGGCTGGAGAAGGTGAAGGTACTGCTGAATAAAGAGTATCCTCTACATATTTACAGAAACCCTTCAGTAGAGGGGTTTTCTACTTTTTTTACCCCGATCGATATAAAGCATTGTGTATTGGAATCAGTCCCGATGCATTTTGTGTGTAGCCTCCGTTGCGTTCTGATATTGTAGAAGTGCAAAAATGACAATCTATGACTTTATCAATAAAAAAATACGCCGATGTATAATTTTCATTGTATTAGACTAGCATTGATGGCATATACCCATTATGGACTGACACACATAAAGAACTAGACCACAGAGGACGCGCAGCTATGGAACGCACCCAAATTTTTTCCATTCTTAAGGAGCTCATCGCCGATTTACTCAATGTCTCCGTTGCAGAGATCTCTGAGAGATCCTATTTAAGCGACTTGGGTGCAGAGTCGATCGATATTGTG
>CALDQI010000064.1:0-4359 GCA_937911635.1 uncultured Pseudomonadota bacterium
TATGAGAAGGGTCACTGATTCTGTCATGCTTCTTAGTGCGGCTTCCGTGGCTTCTATATTGGTTGCCTTTGAGTCGTTGATCCATAGTCTGTCGTTGATCCATACCGGTTCCAGTCTATGCTCAAGTGCTTCTAGCGGTTTACAAATTTCAGCGGAGAGACCTTTCGATACAAATGGCTCTATCAGTAACAGTGCAGCCGCAACGTTGTGAAGGTTGTGTACGCCCAGTAGTGGGATGTCATTTCTATCTATCGACCACTGTTGATCTTCATTAAACCAGTGTATGCCTTCATCACTCGCAAAACACCCCAGTTCATTTTGACGCTCGATCAGATTTCCAAAAAATCGTTTTCGCGCCTGTGTTTCTGGATGTATGCTCTTGGGAACTAGAGGTAAAACGGCTCTGTCAGTAGTCGTCTGATGTTCAAATAGTTTGAGTTTGCAGCGTTTGTACTCTTCCAGTGTTCCATGCCGTGCGAGGTGATCCGGTGTCAGATTTAATATGGCTGCAGCATTGGGCAAAAAATCTGAAGACCACTCCATCTGATAGGAAGACACTTCTACGATAGCCAAGTCGTACAGCGCATCCGTTGTGATAGTATCAATCACCATCTCGCTCAATGCACAGCCAAAATTGCCGCCTAAGAAGACTTTAAGTCCGGCGTGTTCAGCCATTTGCTTGGCGTACCACACAGTTGAACTTTTGCCATTGGTACCAGTTACAGCAATCATTGGTGTTTTGAGCTGTCTAGAAGCAAAGTTCAGTTCAGAAACGATAGGGGTACCTTCCGCCAGTGCAATTTGAATCAGTGTGTTTTTCCGAGGGACCCCAGGCGATACAACCATTAAAGAGATATTTTCCAGATTGGCTTCCCTCTCAAGTACAAATGTACACCCCTCTGGCACCCTACAGTTGTTTCGGTCGATGCAAAGGACTTCATATCCCAGAGTCTGAGCCAGTTTGGCAGCCGATTGACCACCGCTCCCCATACCTACGATGGCGATCTTCTGCGGTGTTGTCATTGGTACCTCTCCTGCAGCTGAGTTGATATGGATTCCATTTTCATTCCTCGACTGCCCTTTAGGAGTATGGTGGTTGGTTCATTGGTGGGCTTCCAAGAGTTCAAGACTTGGTCACTTTGTTCTGTTTGACACACAATCTGAGCATTCGGGTATCTAGACTTTAGATTGGTCCACGCTTCTTGGAATCTTGGACCGACCAATCCAATCGGAAGGTTGAGGTCTAGGGCATACACAAGGACCTCTTGGTGACCACTTTCCTCTGCAGGACCCATCTCCAGCATATCTCCCAAGAAGGCTATCTTACGCGGGGTGGATTGCGCTGCTAAGGTTGTGAGGGCCGCTTTCATTGAAAGAGGATTGGCATTGTAGGCATCGTTGATGATGCGGATGTGTCCCGTGGTCTCAAGACGCATTCTCATACCTACAGGCACATAGTTTTCCAGTCCTCGCTCAATTTTCTCGGATGCAATACCGGCAGCCAACCCTACAGCTGCAGCCGCGCAAGCGTTGAGAGCCATGAACTCTCCCGGTACTGGAATGGTTGCTTTGACTAAGCTTTCAGGGGTTTTGATGAGCACTTCTGTTGACCAGTCCCCCACGTGGCTTTCAAGAAGTTGTACAGTCGCATCCGAGCTTCGGCCGTAGGTGATCCTGTGGACCCCTTGAGGAATGGGAATGTCTGCGACGCGGTGATCATCGATGTTGATGCAGCAAGTGTCTCCGAGGCGTGCACCGGCAAATAACTCGCCCTTTGCTTGAGCGACACCGTCTATACTTCCGCATCCTTCAACGTGTGCGGCTCCAATATTGGTGATGATACGAATGCTGGGCTCTCCAATTTCTTGAAGACGGTGAATTTCGCCGAGAGCGCTCATGCCCATTTCGAGCACCCATGCAGCTTCATTGCCACTGGCGTCTGTGATGGTTTTCGGGACTCCAATGTGGTTGTTGAAGTTGCCGTTGGTTTGGTGTACATCCCCAAGCCCTTCAAGGACAGAGCCAATCATAGCTCGTGTAGTTGTCTTTCCAGCACTACCCGTGATCCCTACCACTGGACCGTGAAACTTCTCGCGAAACCCATGCGCAATTTGCTGGAATGCCAACAGACTATCGTCTACTCGAATAAACCCACCGGTCCACCCTTCAGGCATTCGTTGCCCGATGGCACCCGCACAATCTTTGCTCTGAGCCATCGGTAGAAAATCGTGTCCATCTCGAGCACCTTTCAAGACGACAAACCATTCGTCTGCTTTGAGGAGTCTACTGTCAAATTGAAACCCTTGACCAGTCGCTGGTTGTAGGACTTCCCCATTGCACCAATCAGCGATTTGTGAGGTGTTTAATGATATCGGAGCCATGAGCCCTCCAGTAGGAAGTGTTTAACAATATTGGCGAATTTCTTCGCGATCGTCAAAGTGGTATTGGATTCCATCAATGACTTGATAGGTCTCATGACCTTTTCCCGCAATCAATAGAACATCACCAGCATTCAGAAATGTCGATGCCGATTCAATGGCCACTCTACGATCTACGATGTCCTGAATGGGTTTCTGACATTTTGAGGGGATACCAGTTAAGATATCATCAATAATTTGCCTTGGAGGTTCAGAGCGTGGATTGTCTGAGGTAATCCATACTCCATCCGCATGCTCATAGGCGATGGCACCCATCTGAGGACGTTTCCGGCGATCCCTATCTCCACCACACCCAAATAAGACCCACAGTCTACCTGTGCACAGCTGTCTAAGACTCTGTATGGATTGCTCCAAGGCGTCAGGAGTGTGTGCATAGTCTACAAATGCGTGCCAGCCTTTCGGACTGGAGACTCGCTCCATTCTACCTGGTACTTGTGGTAGACTGCGGAAGGCGTGTGCAATGGTTGCTGGAGTGTAGCCCAACACCACGGCTATCGATATCGCTACCATGGCATTCTCAATGTTGTGTCTGCCGATCAGTGGCACATAAAATTCTTGTGAATCCATCTCATGAGGCAGATGAAATGTGAACTTCGACCCTTCAATTGAAAAGGTAGGGTTTTCAATCCAGCCATCGTAAGTAGCATTCTCAGTATTGGTTGTCGATAGACGAATGGTGCGTCCGTAAGTTACAGGGGTATTCGCTGTCTCAGGCTGATCTGCCACCAAAATACTGACAGAACTTGAGTGTACGTGAGCTTGAAATAGCTTGCGTTTCTCTTGCAGATATTCTTCCATACTGTGATGAATATCCAAGTGATCTTGCGTAAAATTTGTGAATGCTGCAACATCAAACTGAATATTGCCAACACGTTGCATCATCAACCCTATGCTCGAGACTTCCATAATGCATACACCACATCCCTGAGTCACAAATTGTCGCAGGGTACGTTGCAGCCCTGGAGACTCTGGTGTGGTGAAACCATCTGTGTTTGGTAAGGCTTCACCATTGATGTGTGGTCCGATCGTTCCTATGGTACCAATTTTAGCGAGAGAATTCTGGTCTCTGCCACAACACAGTAAGAGGTGTGACAGCATCCACGTTGTGGTCGTCTTTCCATTTGTACCAGTAATGCCGATCATTTTCATCTGTCGAGCAGGATACCCAGTTAAGGCACTGGCAATGATCGCCATATCTCGACGGGCATCTGATACTTGGATGATTGTTTTGTTCCAAGCCTCTGCTTCTTCACTCCATTTATCAGACCATTTGTCGACCAAAATCAAGCTGGAGTTACAGGCAGAAATAAATCGTCTGGCATCCATTTGCATTCCACACAGTGCGACAAATACTGAAGACGAGGTGGCTTTTCTAGAATCCAGAGTAATGTGGTCGTAGACAACAGAAGATCCTGAGTGTTTGAGGAGTGTATGCTCAGGTATAAGTGTCAGAATATCTGGGAGGGATAGGCTGGGCATAGGAGAACCCATCAGCTGTGTGGTGGAGAATATAAAAGGGAAGGGCCAAAACACATTGTGGGTTCGCGGCGCTGAACCGTCTGGATGGAATGGGATGTTTTTAATCGACCATCACACGATGGAAGTCGAATGTTCGTATTCAATACTGCATTCGCTTCGGGTATGACGTCTTCCATAAAGAACGGTGTCCACAATGAGTTTTGACAGGCTAAAGGCAGGGAGGGCTCATTGCAATGTAATCTCAAAGGCTTCATTGGGTGCGATGTGCGTGCCCGGTGCAGGAAACTGCTCGACCACACGTCCACTTCCTCTGAATCGCAAATTGAGATTGGCAATTTGCAATGTGCTTAAAGCATCTCTTAACGTGAGACCAGTCAAGTTGGGTACAATTATTTCACCTTTTTCTGTCCAAATAATCTCTGCTGGAGGAACAGCCTCTGCA
>CALDQI010000065.1:0-2508 GCA_937911635.1 uncultured Pseudomonadota bacterium
AAAGTAGTGTCGGAGCTTGTCAAATCCGTCCTGAAAGACTTTGTTTCCGTTCACATCAAATTCAGACATCATCTCAGTGTTGCTGTCAATTTTACCATTTCCATTGACGTCCCAAACCAAGAAACCATCACCAGTGCCTTGTATCCATTCGGTTTCCTCTTCCTTTCTACTTTCGCCTTCAGGACCCCAGAAGTACGTGTTTCCACTCCAGTACCCGACTTTTCTTCCTTTGTCGTCGTAGATGACAGCCGATGACCCTTTTGTACGGTTTTCATTCCAACGTCCATTTCCAGAAATGTTTTCACGAGCACCACTGTCATAGATGGCAAATCCGCCAGGTACAGCAGGACAGCGTCCATTTCCAGGTCGAAACTCCTCACTGCGGAAGTTCCACTTCTCTGGAGATTCCCGTGTGGGATCGATATCAAACAAGACCGTTGACCCGTCCATCTGTCCATTCCCCGTTTGTGTTCCATCTGTAGTGTCCAGCTTACCATCTCGATTGAGGTCAAACACCAATGGGTCTGAATTTTGGGGTGGAGGACTTTCTATAAGAGTAGAACCATCACCAGTCGTACGTTGATCTTTATTGTCAAAGAATACTTCCCAGACTTTTAGTTCTTCAGTCGGTATCTTGATGAAAAAGTCTCGCGATTCCACATCCTTTTGTCCATTGTGTTCACCGATGGCTGTAAACTTGACTTTGTCACCATGTTTCAAACCTCCTTCACGAGCTGCGTCAATGAAAGAGAAGGGGACTGTAAGGTTGGCTCCCTTTTGAGCGACGTTTGTTTCTTGACTGAAGCCATTGGGTGCTTCCCATTTGGTGGTCCAAGAAACGTCTCGATCGTTCGAACTCTGCACAAGCACAGAAGTTTGATCTGTTGGTAGAACCATGTAGTCCGGAGAGAAAAGCGATTCAATAATTTGACCGTTTCCGCTAGATGTTGGCGCTGCACCCGAACTTCTTTGTGCAGGTTTTTTAAACTGTTGACTGGACATGAAGACTCCTCAAATCGATTTGTCTTCAGTCTAACATAGGATTTTGGCTGTGGAGTGATTATTCACCGAGTTCCGCACCACCACAGAAAGTAGTATTGTTTTCAGCGCGCTTACTATCTTCTAAGATTGGATAAGCCCAGGCATCTTCACGTAGGTCAGGTATCTCAAAAGAACCCTTTACGAGAATCTGAGAGTTGGATTCAACAGCAGTGAAGAGGATTTGGAAGTCCCCATTTACAGTAGATCCAGCGACGATTTCAGAGCTCTTAGAGAGGCGTACCCATGAAGAATGCACTTCACTCCAACCATCTAAACCAGCCAATGATGCATTCAGTGGTCTCCACTGGTTGCCTTCTACTTTGTGTTCAAAAGCAGGGGTGCCGTCGATGCTCGCACCTGCAGTAATTGCTCTCTCATCTTGCCAAATCAAGGCCTGGTCTACTAAACCTGAGACGGCACTGTCGTAGGCACTATAATCTACATCATTTCGTTCTTCGACGAACATGAAGTCATCACCTTCACCATCTTCATCATAATTTCCATATGCCGTCGGAATAGAGTTGAACTCTTCAGCGGAGAACTTGGCGTGTCCAAATCCAGAGGACATGTCTGTGGTCAAGAACCAATAGCCGCCATCACTTGGGTTTAGCTGATATGCACCTGCATTCAAGTAGTAGATGTCGTAGTCTTCTTCATCTTCAGACCAGCGATCGACCCAATCGGAACCATCAAAGTATTCCACTTTGGGGTTCCCAGCAGCATCGGTTGTGCACAGGGTAGGACGGAAGTAAGGGTCGATAGAGAACATGAACCTGAAATCTTCGCCCTCTGGTAATGCGTGATGAACGGTCAGTTGCAGATCACCTTCTCCATTGATCATAGCTTCTGTTCTCCAAGGTTCTACAGGCTGACTAAGCAAATAGAAACCATCGTTTTGTAAGAACTTGTGCGTTTCAAAGGAGACATTTTCAATATCAGCACAGTCATCGCCAGTGGTATATTCGAAGCCTTCTTGTTCGCGGATGTATCCATTGTCTCCTCGTGTACGCCCCGAGCATTCGTACATGGATACAGTCATATCGTCAGGATATCCAGATTCTGATAGATCTTCTAAGAACGGAAGCGCCTCATCGATAAACACTTTTGAAGAGTTTCGAGCAAGCCATGTGAACATATGTCCATCGGTAATTGTGGCGTGTTGTGGGTTGCAACCGGTAAACAATAGAAAAGCTAACATTGATTTTGTCCTCTAGGTATCCAAAACATTTCGTCGTACTGCTCTACATAGTATCGCACTTTGGTACAATTGTACATAGGAAATTTATTATCCATCGATGCGGTTGTCGGAGGTGAGCAGCGTACCTGTACTTGATGGGCGAACAGTCTCGAGTGTCCCATCTCCGTTCACATCCATCAAAACAGCCTCTCCAACTGGGGGTTCACTCATCCACACCCCTTGAATCGCACTCCAGTTAAATCCGGTGGCATGGAATACCCAAACCCATC
>CALDQI010000066.1:0-2208 GCA_937911635.1 uncultured Pseudomonadota bacterium
ACGCACTTCTACCCATTTTCAGTACCCTATTTGCTTGTAAAGAACCCGTTGTCGAAATGCCCGTTCATCTACAGACCACAGAACTGGGCGGGGCAACCACACTGCGACCTCTTTTGAACAATGCCAACGGGAACCTCATGGCAGAAGTCGTCAATGAATCGGGCTTTGCAGTATCCGGTGAATCCGTCACCTTTACAGTCAATGAAGCGGCATTAGACTCTCTGACAGACTCATATGGTGTGGCCACGCTACGGCTCGATGGAAATGAAAACTATGGGTCTGTGACTTGGACAGATCAAACGGTCTCCGTTCAGGCAGTCTCTAGAGATTCATTGCCTGCGATCGTGGGCTATGAAGCAGGACACATCCCTTCCGAAAAGGAGTCTTTTGAGTCTATCCCAGCAACGGATGGTGCACTCTACGCATACGGTGAAGAGCTGTGGTGGCTCTCCGAACGGCGGGGAGCGATCGCTCAACACGTTGGGAATCTGAGTGGTCCCGTCCTTGGTTTGGACAGTGGTCACATCGATAGAGATGGAATATTGGATGCTGTCGCCTTTACAGCAACAGATGTCTACCTGTTGCGCGGTCGTCCATACGGTGGATTCACGGTACTTGAGCACCTTGCTCTAAACGATGAAGGGCATACGCTCATTGGAGCCATGATCAATCAACTGAATGAAGACATGCATGGAGACGTGGCTGTATCTAGTTCAAGCGAATCCGAAACAATGGTCACCATCCTAGAAGGAGATGGCTCATGGGGATTTGACATGCGCGCCCCATTGCGACAAACATTCCCCGCTTCAAGCGTTGTTGCCGCCGATGAAAATAACGACGGGTATACCGATATTACATTGCTGGATGAGGATGGTGTGGTCAGACGATTCACCTACAGTATTGAAGGCTGGATTGGTGGATTCCCTTCCGTTATCGACCCAGCGTCCTTCATTTCTTTACCGGGTGCTGAACTTGGAAAACCCGCAGACATAAACGGTGACGGCAATGACGACACCATTATCTTTGATGGCGAAGGTGCAAGCAGTCAGGATCTGGTATTTTTCACGATTGGTGAAACCATTACAAAATATTCCCAGTCATATAAGCCATACTATGGTTCTGTATATGATGCTGATAATAGTGGTTCATTGGACATATTCTCTCTCAGCAGTGAATTTTTACACCTCACCTATTTAGACAACGAAACAGATGCCTTCGCAGTTCGAAATTTGAATACCATTCCGATGATGGGACCGTTGCAATTGAGAGACTTTGACAAAGATGGCTGGGTAGATTTCAATGTCTTGGGTCAACACCCAGCCCGAGTCTATGGGATGCTGGGAGACTCTGAAAAGTGGACCCCAAAACCGATCCGATGGCGCGAAGAAAATGGCATTAGTATGGTTGATAATCTATGGACCATCGGAGAGGCTGATGATGATGGTTCTATTGAGGTGGGCGCGATCATTGATGTAAATGGGGAGAAACTTCTACGGATATGGCGATACTCAGACGATTTTACAGCCCTTGGTCAGGTCGCAGATGTCTCTCTTGGAAACTCCATCGTGACAGACCTCAAGATCTGCAATGGGGACTTTTTCTTAATCAATGACAATGGGACATCCAAACGCCTGAGACAAATTGAATTGAGCAACAATACACTCACAACCAAACGGCGAGCAGATGTCGAACAAGACTTTGTAGAATGTACGCTCATCGATGGACTGAACCACTTCTTAATTTGGGGTGGTGCTGAGAGTTACACGGTCTTTCAACAAAGCTTTGTCAGTATTGACGCGGGAACTGCAACCGGTTGGCAGGACGCCGACATTGGATCAACGAACAATGGACAAACACACATTGTCAGAGGATGTTCGGGAACCGATTGCCAGGTTGAATACGCGGATCTCGATGGCGATGGCAGTGATGAACTTGTATTGCTGAATTCCGATGGGATGACCATCAGCGATCTATCTGAAGGAGACCTAACCCTATCCATCACTGGTACTCTATCTTCGATGGACATCGACGGAAATCAAACTGAAGATCTCATCGTCACTCAAGAAGATGGATGGGTTTGGGCATTCCACGCCACCGGATTCAACTGGAGTGCTATTCAAGGACTTTGGATGAGTGAGCCCCCAGTTGGAGATGCTGTGTTAATGGATGTGAACGGAGATGGGACGCTCGAGACAGTTCGCCCATTAA
>CALDQI010000067.1:0-4855 GCA_937911635.1 uncultured Pseudomonadota bacterium
CACCCATGGCTTGAAGTAAATAGCCAATTTGTGATTGATCGGGAGACAACCACAGCCACAGAGTAGCAATACCCAGCAGTCCCGTCCCCAATAAGTCGAGGAGTAAGCGCCTTGCCATCTGAGAAGCGATCATTGTTCACTCTCCAATAATATGCGATACCCTTGTGGATATCGAACACCAAGTGGTGGTGGAACAAAGCGTATATCTCCAGCACTTTTACCGATGACTTCTAAACGCTCTTGAAGCAGCCTGCGATACACCACCTCAGGATGACTTTTGGCCTCAAGTGCCAGTTGCTCAAATACAGAGGCCTCCGCTTTGGCTGTAGCGATCGTCTGTGTCGCCGCACTACCCGCCTTAGACACTTCTCGATTGTAGGTGGTTTGTGCTTTTGGCAGTTGAGCAGAACGATACTCTTCCGCCTCTTGAATTTTGGTTTGCGCTTCTATGGAAGACGTTTGTACCGCACTGAACTCATCTTTAATTTGATAGGGTGGTACCAAATCGACCATCTCCAACGATACGATCCGAATCCCGAGTTGAAGGCGTTCAATCTCTCCACTCGCCCCATCTGAAATGGCTCGCACCATATCTTCACGACCGTCAGACAAGATGGAATCCACAGACCGTCTTGAAATCTCCTGTAAAGCCACAGAACGAACAATGTTATCGAGCATCGGTTTCACATTCTCTATCTGCGTGACATACAGAACTGGGTCATCAATCTGATGATTGACCGAAAAGGATACGTGCACCACATTCCCGTCGCCCGTCAGTGCATACCCAACCTTCTCAGGGTTCAACGTTGATGACGACAAAAAGGTCATTTGGCCTACGGCTCTAAAGTGTAGTCCTTCCACCTTTTGCTCAAACACCTTTTGCACAGGGATGCGCTCCACTCTCTCAAAGGGTTTGGGCAATGCGAGCATCATACCGGGTTGTGCCACTGCTTGAGCCGTACCAGCATTTCGGAGCTGTCCAAATCGATAGACCACAGCCACTTCGTCGGGCTGAACAATGGTAATCCCAGATCCAAGATACAGTACAAACAGAAGCATCAGCCACCAAGAAAGATGGCGAATCATCCACATCAATCCAACACGAACCGGTCCTAGGAGCAGAAGGAGTTCCGACTCTTCTCTCTGTCTAGGTGTGGGTGGCAGCTGAAAGTCTACTGTACTCACTCTTCCACCAGCACGTCAAATGGAGCCGCATCTGTACGCAAAATCAACGTCGACTTGGGTCCAATCACTTCTTCAAGAGTGTCCAGTGACCGAATGAAACGATACAAATCTGGGTCTTTACTGTGGGCGTCTGCATAAATCTTGGCGGCCTGCGCTTCGGACTCACCGGTTATCTCTGCGACCTCCTGAGTCATCTTAGCCTCGATGGTAGCAACCTCTGTATCGGTGGTGGCTCGAATTCGGCTGGCTTCTTCTTCGCCTTTGGCTCTAAACTCTACGGCAAACTTCTTCCGTTCTGCTCGCATTTGTTGAAAGACGGCTCGGATATTTTCTTTGGGAAGAGAGAGTCGGCTAAATCCAATGTGTTGAATTTCAATACCGTACTGTTCACTCGCTAAGGTTTGGGTTTGAGACAGCAGCTCCGTCTCTATTTCTTTGGCCTTCAACAGAGTTGTATCTGTACTAGCCAGTGCCGAAAGTTCATATTTACCCAGGACACCTATCTTGGCATTGGTGACCAAGCCATTCAGCTTGTCGTCTGCGGTTTCAATATCGCCAATCGACTGAAAGAACTTAAGGGGATCCGATACCGACCAAATCACAAAGGATACGAGCACCACATTCTTCTTGTCCTTGGTCAGCATCTCAGTGTGCTGGGTTTGAAAGGTACGTCGTCTTCGATCAACTGTTACGACTTCCTCTACCGGCCAAGGAAGCGTAAAGTACAACCCCGGGGTATCGAGTACACGGGTTGGGTTTCCAAGCCTAACGACGATGGCCGAGTTGCCTTCCGACACAATCGTAGAGCTTGCACGATAGGCGATGGCAAGCAGTGTTAGAACGAGCACCACAATACGGAGTCGTTTAAGACTGTCCTTCGAAATCGGGTCTTCTAAAATTGGCTGCTCTGAGTTCTGGCTTTGCATTATGGGTTGATCCATAGTGTGGCTCCTTGACTTTCCAATCGATGATCCAAAATAACGATGCTCCGTCCCTTTATACTTTGCTGTAAATTTTCTTGACGACGACGAAATCGATAGAGTGATTCTTGAGACCGAACCATCTGTCTGAGAGCCTCAAAGGACATCGCTTCACCTGTAGCGGAAGCTAGACCAAGTACAGACTCTTGCTTGGCGTTCTCAATCGCTTGAATGAACTTTGAGCGTGTCTTTGGAAGTATAGACAGCTGATACTGCTCTGCTCGCAGCACCTTAGTTTGCTGATCAATCTGAGCGGAAACCACATCTTGATACTCTTTCGCAACAGAGACCGGTGGGTGAAGCGCTGTAAAAGTAAACAGTAACGGTTCTATACCAATCTCATATTGACCGATCCGATCTTGAATCTCTGTGGTCACAAGTTGTGCCAAAACGATCAAATTTTCACTCAATGCTTCTTCTAGGGTACGCGAAGACGTCTGCTCCATCAAGACTTGATAGACGATGGACTCCAGAACCTCCTCAGGATTTTGAACACCAAACAAGTACTGATGCACATTGGAAATTCGATATTCAAGCACTCCATCTGCAGACATCACGTCGTGTCCGTCTCCAAGCAGAAGTAGAAACTCCTCATCCCCATGTTGATTGGCCCACAAAATCGACTCTGGTCCCTCCTCTTCTTCCATATCGAGGACATCTGACTCTTCGTGTCCAATCGACATTTGATGAATGCGGCCGGCAACGACCCTATCTATCCGACCGAATGGATACGGAAGTTTCCAATGGAGACCACCTTTCAAAACCGAAGCCTCTGGTTGTCCAAAATGGCTTCGAACACCATGCTCGTTTGACTGTATTTGCACCATAGAAGTCGACAACCATCCAACCAGCACTAAGCAAACAACCAAAGGTTCCAACATTTGTCGCACAAACCGAATGATCCACGTTCCTTGTATATCAATCCCAAAAAGTCTTTCAAGGGCATCAAACATGGATTGTATCGGATTCAATCTGCTGGAGACCACTTCAAGAACAGGCGATGTCCATCGCAACTCAGGCGTCCATTTTTGAAACTTGTAGGCAGTCCAAATCCAGTCGATACTTGCAACGATAAATACCCAACTGATCAGAGTTTTGGTCCAATACATCGAGACATCAATATTTTTATAGCGAAGAGCCTCAACGATTACAGAACCCACCACCAAAAGAAGACTGTGGCGAACGAACACCAAACCTGAATCGTTTCGTTTTTCTGAATATTGCAGCCACAGCAACAACAGCGCACCCCAGCCCAAAAGACCGACGACCCATATGACTGGATCTGTCTTAATAGACTCCGGTTCTAAGGCATTTGACAACTCGACAGTCCAAGACCCATTTTGCCATAAAACACCCAACAACAAAGCTGTCGTCGTCACCAAACGAAGCTGCCACTGGAGACGAGTCGGTAATTGTAGAATGCTTTGAATCGCGTACCACACGAACCACAACGCGAAGCATCCCTGCCAGACATTGAGTAAATCTTGTGTCCAAACCACCCAAGACAAGAGTCCGGTAACAGTCCAAAGTACACCAACCATGATCCAGTGAATCGATTTCATACTGATAATCTATCTGATTCATAGAGTATCGGCACTTGTTGTCATACACCATTATCATTAGAGGATTCAAATACCCTTATATCGTGTTCGACGTAGTGACAATTGACTGAACATCCTCATCGATTATTGTCTTCATGATACTGAAGTTTATTGAACACTATTCTCGATAGTATCAATCAGGCTAGACAATCGTTGCTGATTGCTTGTAATAATAGCTCCGACTGTCTCTAGAATTCTGTCTTTGAGGCCTCCGAATACAGCCAGAATGATATGCCCAAAGAATATCCATCCATAACTCAGGGCATCATCATTAAAAAGGTTCTGAAGCACAACAAACATGATGAGTGTGTACGCAGAACTAACAACCAACAATTGCCGTTCAGTATCAAATACGATTCTATCAACCTGTATTTTTGTATTGATCATGTTCTGATTTAGGTCTGCATACCGTTCAAAAATATTCTGACCAACCCCTTGAATTACATAGACCACAAACCAAATTATCATCACCGCGATGAACCCTATCCCAGCAACGATCACCACATCTCCCGATCCTTGTAAAATTACGATGAGGCACATCAGAACTGAAGCTAACACCATTACTATTATACCTAGAATCAATGCCAACAAAAGGACTTGAAGAGACAGAACAATAGTCGACACCAACAGATTGAAAACCGTTGCGATTCCAAATGCTGTGAAAATTACGAATCCAAAAACGAGTAAGCGAGATTTCAACCACCAATCAAACCTAAAACGATATACCAATGATTTCACCAACCGGAGATGCTCTAACTGTTCAAGTGTCGTCATTTCACGCGACATCTGTTTTACATCAATCGTATAATGATAAGGCAAAGACTCTAAACTACTTTGTACGAGTGTATTCAAAAGTGACCACGTCGTAGGGTTGTGATCTCCTATTTTCGGAAAATGATTTGACACTGATTATCATCTCTCACAATTTATAAGAAACCTTAGTTAAAACGAAGACTTCAAACCATTAAAGACTGATTTTGCAGCATCTTTAGCTGATTTTGCAGCATCTTTAGCTGATCTTGCAGCATCTTTAGCAGCATCTTTAACACGTTGTTTTCCGTACTCAAACCAGTCAGGCTCATGGTATGA
>CALDQI010000068.1:0-1983 GCA_937911635.1 uncultured Pseudomonadota bacterium
GTTGAAAACATAAAATCTTAGCCGTAGAAATGAATTTGAAAAAATTAGCCGTAGAAATTTATCCAGCACATTACCAACACAGGATTTCATTGTACAAAATTTAAAGTAATCGGAAGAGTCCGGGCATGGCGTTTTAGTTCACGATTTTGAGTTTTGAGCTCGTGTCGAAATTGTTCTTTCGGTACAGCTCAAGTAATCAAATGATTTTCTTTCTCTTGTGAGCGATGCACATTTGCTTGGAAATTCATGAATGCGAATGAGTCCTTCAAAATTAGAATTAGAAACCGTCAACAATAATTTCACAAAATCGAAATCAATCAAATTGGCAGAAGCATATTTTTACCAACCAAACAACATTCTAAGAATTGCTCCATCTTTTGAATCACCATTGGGATGTTGCTTTTTGTCCATTGGGCGTCGTTTTGTTGCAGTTTTCCAAGTAGACCTTCTCGTGCAGAAACAAAGTATATTTGGTCAGAGTACTTTGACAAATGTGCATCGCTTCTTTGTTTTAGAGCGGCCTTTTCAGACGGTTTGTCCCAAATGGCGTCGGCTCTATTCCAAAGAAAGAACAGTCTGTTTTTATATGGAAGCAGGTGACTTTGAATGAACAGTTGTTCTGATTGCGAAAGGGCCATTTCACAACTGAGGACGAGCATCAATACATCTGCTTGTGCGATTTCTCTGAGGGATGTTTGGGTTCGGCTCCAATCTTCGTTGAGGCCTGGAGAATCGATTAGTGTGACACACCTTGAACACACTGAACTGGGGTATTCCATTTTGACTTTGTGGATGGGCTTTTGTTCAGCCGGTAGCGTTTTATGTCCTTGAATTGTACAATATTGAAAGCGATCCGTAAAACTAGCTTCATGTATCCCATCGTTGGCTTCCACTGTCAGTTTTGGGATGTCACCATATGAAACTTCAGAAATTGTTGTGGTACATGGGGCTACCTTCATCGGAAGGACAGAGTCGCCCAGCATTGCATTGACCAAACAGCTCTTTCCGCGTTTAAACTCTCCCGCAATCAGCACTCGAAAACTTGCCTTGTGGCAACTCTCTTCGAGTGAAGTGAGCGTGAGGCTTCGGTCTTTTAAACCCAAGCGACCCAATATTCCATTGAGTTTGGATATCTTGAATGCAAGGTCTTCACGCATCAATAGAAAGTCATTCAATGTTTGCATTGTGCTCCCAATTTATTTTACCTGTTCATCTTATAACGACATTCCCCAATTTTGGCTGAGTCAATACAAAAGAACCTGTATAATTTTTTGGGATTCGGTTAGCCCATAAGGGACCTTTGAATGGAGTTTCGTGTGCTTGAGCGCTTTGGTTTACATCGATTAGAGGTATGGATTTCGATCCTATTACTGGTTGTACCATGGGTACTGTATGGTGAAGGGTACCCAATTCAACTGATTCAAGAACTGGATCATTGTCCAGAGTTGGGGTGCGATTTTATTCGTCATTATTTGCCACAGGCTGCAAGTGTTCGAACTCACTTGGCAGAGATGAACAATGGATGGTTTTATCCACCCTTGCTTGCGATCGTATTGATACCTTTCACTTTTTTTAAGAATGCAGCGTTGCTGTGGACGATCGTCAACGTGTGTGGGGTAATGATGTTGATTCGATTGATACGCACTCGAGATTCAATGGCCCCAATTCTGTTTACAATGGCACTATTTTCAACCTCATTGCCGATTCTTCATGCCATAAAGTGGGGGCAGGTAAGCATTTGGTTGGCGATTCTTCTCTGCATGTCACTTTTTCCAGATGGTATTGAATCTGGTCGTTGGTGCCAGCTCCAGGGGGTTACAAATCCCTTTTTAATGTCACCATGAAAAGGACCAAATGTATTCCTAAGGGATCCGACGACCTCAACAGCGATTTCATTTGTTCCAACTTCTAGAAATTCAGTTAACTCAAACTCAAAAGGATCCCATCCTATGATGCCAACTTTCTCACCATTAACAAAAATCC
>CALDQI010000069.1:0-10283 GCA_937911635.1 uncultured Pseudomonadota bacterium
TCAAAGTTTTGTATATCGAAAGAATACAGAAGGTCGAAGTTTCACTGAGCGTCATGGAGAAGTGATCCGTAAGATGGGTCAGGGAAGATTGGGTAAAACGATCCAAGTATATGATGTACAGGACTTCCGATGGCAGTGGATACCCATCACGCGATCTATTTATTTTGCAGGTACGGCGATCGCTGGGTCCGATCTCTCTGGTGCGATTGAACATAGACAGCAGTCTGATCAAAGACAGAGATCTCAACAAAAATGGACCGGTAGATTTCGGTTTCTCAGCGCTTTTGCTGGTATGTCAGTTGTTCTGGGGATTGCGTATGTAGGCTGGGAACAGGACTGGTTTGTCATCACGTCGGACCCCTTCGCTGTAGAGCAGGGTACAGACTTGAGTATTCCTGCTGATCTAGAGACATTTTTGAAATCGGGTGTGAACACTTCCAAGTCTCAAAAGGTGGACATTGAGGCGGCTCTTTTCAACAGAGCACAGTGGATGTTGGTCGAGGACGTTCTAAAACAAGACCTGTCTCAAAATCCCCGTCAAGGTACAGAATTATTACAGTGGCTTCAAGTCAAAATCTTGATGCATGAGCCGACCATTGCAGACAATCCATTTCCTGCTAGCTGGTTGCACTTTGCTCTGTCCCTTCACCATCCTGAAGCCTTGGGTCAAAGGGTAACAGCGATGTGGCATTTGCTACAAGGTGATCGCAACACAATGATGCAGGTGTTGGAGCAGTGTCAATCGGACCCCTGGTGTTCGGCTTATAGACTGGTGTTGGAAGGGAAAAGAAGCGCGGATCAGTCAACAATAGAAGTGAAACTGAATGGCGAGTATACGCTCTCTTTTGCAGAAACCGACATGTATAGTGAGAGTGCCGAAAGCGCTCGAGAAGCAGGATTGATAGACCTCGCAAACGTATTGTCTGCAGAAGCCGCACTTCAGCAACTGGATAGGGTAGCAGCATCTCAGTCTGTACAAGCGATCGAGAAGAGTCCATACAATACCCTCAGGCTAAAATTATGGCGTCAAAGGCTCACCCCATCGAATCCTACCACGGTTGCCAGTAGTACAGCATCTGACAAGTGGAAATCAGCTTCGCAACAAACGAAAGGTGGTTGGGTACTAGAACAGTCTGGAGCATGGTTGCAAGCCGATGATCCACAAGCACACCAGAGAATCGAAGAATGGGTGGGGTCCGGAGATTGGTTCGAGGGCGATTTAGAGAATGTCCTGCTTGGGAACTGTTTTCAACTCATCCAATCCCAGAGTTCGATTTATCAGAAGGAACCTCAGAAGGCTATAGAGCATTTGAGTAAAATACAATCTTCGTTTGATGATCCATTGCTGAATTTTTGGTTGGGTCTTCAGTGGGTTCAAGTGGACAGGCTTCAGAATGCGATCAGTATTGCAAACTCGACATCCTCAGATACTCCACATCATTGGATGCTTAAAGCTGTGATTGCGGTACAATCAAGCAATACCGAACTGCTAACACAGGCACTAGATCAGATCGCCAGAACAGATATCTCTTTACTTCGTGAGCGCACCTTGTTTCAAACCTGGGTCCCATCTTTTAATTGGAATAACATACTGTCTCAGGCTGAGGGGCAGTTTCAGTCTGGCAATATCCAAAGTCATTATAGAATGGTACTTGAATGGCTTAAGGGTAACGACCCTAATATTGTTGGTCATGCTGACGGTTGGGGAACTGCTTGGATTGTTCGAGCTCAGTATGCTTATCAGATGGAGCGTTTTCAAGATGCCCAGACGTACATCTCCCGATTTAGAAGGCTGGAAGCGGGTTCAGTACCCGGTGAGATCTTGAGTCAGCTGATCAACATAAAGATTGGTCGAGCGGATATTGCCAAGCGTGAGCTGGGTTTGATAGCCCAACGTGAACGGAGTGCGGCTTGGGGACACTGGTTTCGAGTGGGCTTTGAGGGTGTCAATGCAAACGAGTTGGCCAAAGAGGCACATTTACGATGGTACCCTGTTCTTCCTGCACGCAATGTCAGTGCAGATCACTTCTTCCTCTTTGATGAGCTATCGCATGATTGAGCAGTATACATCTGTTCGACTGGATGTACCCAACGCCTATCGTTTGACCGAGACCCAGAGTTTGATGGCTCAATCGAAGGTTCTTCAGTGGGATATAGAGGCGTACCCGTTGTTGGATAGAGACTTGACCACAGCCGGTCATCATCTGTTCGATCAAGTCGCGCAGCAATCCTATATGGGACCTCTCAAATTAGAAGTCTGGCTGTTTGGTCAAGGAGCCATCCAGGTATTCCAATTTGATAAACCTCCCAGCCATGTTGCACTGGGGGCTCTCAGTGGAATGCCCGGTGTTGAACAAATGGCAGTTTTGGGGCAGATATTGAAGAGAGAAAGGCGCTCTACACACCCAATGGCACACGTTTATCTTGAAGATAGACAGGGGCGTTGGTGGTTTGGAGCACAGGCCCTCGACGATAATGGGATGGTTGTGTTTGATGAACCTGCCACATCGAAACTTCGCAGTGACGGTAAGCCCCTTGGAGTGGGCGGGTGGTTTGCACTTGGTCGAAGATTGGGTCTGACGGGCCATTTGTCGGATGTTATTTGAATGCTCTCCGCTATTCTTCTAGTAGAACAGTCTGAATCGTTCTTCTCTGTCTATTAGTAACTCGTCCATGAATGACAATGGTTGTTGAGACGTCCCGCGTACACTTTCCTGATTATCTTAAGTAAAGTAGATGTCTTTGATGTATACTTTCAATGAAACTGATTTTACAAAGGATGTTGTTATGAGATTGTGCGCTTTTGCTAGTATATTGTTTGCCTTGATGGCTTGCGGTACCCCACCAGATTCAAGTACCGTCGAGACCAACGACGTCGTCAATACAACCAATGTCAGTACTGAGAAGGTTCAAACCCGTCGTCAGCTGGTCTCAAATTCAGATGGCGAACTGACCTGTATGCAGCAGTGTGGGCAAGAAGCCCGTGGAACGATCTATGTTGAGTGCTTAGAGGACGGTGGCGATCGAGAAGAATGTGGTCACAGTGGTCGTCAGTGGTATCGAGAATGTCTCGAGACTAGATGTGGTGAGGCGGCTGTAGAGTTTGATAATTGTCGTACAGACTGTCGTGCAGAAGCAAAGCCGAACTTCGAGCAATGCTTAACCGAGAGTGATGAACAAACATGTCGTTCAGCCAAACGAGAAGAGGTAGATTCTTGTCTTGCGGAGTGTGAACGGTAACCTTGTTCATCGTGTTCGTTGGATGAGGTAGGTAGATCTGATCGGTGTTCAATCTTCGATTGGGTGTTGGTTTTCTACATTGAGAGGGTGTTCTTGGGGTGTTAAAACGCTTGTTGAGGATTGGGCAGTGGTATTGGGGGAGCGGTGTACAACGTATCTTCGATAAGTCGTTCTCGTTATCGATCGTAGATATGGAATTCTCGATAGTAAACTGTTCACTAAGCCATGTACATGGTTGAGGACGTCTTTTCCCACACACCAAAGTCCAACAAACCACAGGATCTGACTGAGCCCATATAGGACTCCGGATACGACGATTGGATGAGGTATGCTTAGCCAAGGGATTGCAAACATGAGCACCCAAGGCAGACCACTCAATAGAAGGAGCGTCCATCCAAATTTACGCTTCAGATTCGAGTTTGGGGCAGTGAACATAAGTGTAGTGTACCGAGTCAGTTTGGTTTTGGGAGTAAAGTCGTGACTTTCCTTGAAGATTCCTTTGTAGTGGAATAACTACATAGGCAAACGTTCATAGAAAAGGGGACCGATATGTTGATGCTGATGTCATTGTTGTTTGGCTGCAATTCCAAAATGGATGAAGCCACAGTTAAAGGGGTAGTGGAGAAGGCTTTCCTAGAGCAAAACCCTACAGAAGGCCGATATGGTTGGGAGATCATCGGTAAAGCACAGTGGTTTATGGGGCAGGGCTTCAACATGGAATGTTTGATGGAGAATGAACTCGCCTACATCAATTATGACAAGCCTGGTCAGATTACACCGTCTTATCCCGCACAGCACAGTATCACAGCAGCGTCAAAGAAGGGCTATTGCATCGATATGGGTTCTGATTTGTCGTACACCATAAACAGCATCGAGCACGTCAGTGAAATGGGCAGTATGGATATCCAAATGGTCAATCTGACTTTTGAGTTGAACAATGCGGCTCCTTGGGTATCGTGTTTAAACGAAGATGTTTTGAATCGAATGGTTCGCGTAGAGAATCTCACAGGGACACCTTCTCTCAACAAAGATGACTTGGAAAAGATCGCATTTCAAAATGGCAATGGGTGTTCCAATCCAGTGCCTGCGACAGCAGATAGATTGAGTACGCCGCGTCCTGAGGCTGAACCCTCTAAGGCACCAACTGTTGAAGAAGCTCGCGCGTTGGCACAGAAGTTTGATGACAAACTCTTTGAAGGAGATGTCAACGGTGCTTACGAGATGTTGAGCTGTGTGAATCTCTATGAAAAGAGCATGTGGGGATCCTGTTCCCCATCGGATTTACTGGCGGTGGGCCCGTCTACTCATGGAGATGAACGTATGGAGTCACCATGGTTGGAGTACACTCAGTACAATTTTGACGCGATAAAGAAGGTGGTGAAGGACAAAGAAGATCCGACACTGTTTCACGTGTTGATGCCACATCGAAAGAACAAGAGTACACGCTCGTTCTCTATTCAATGGGTGGGTGGAGAATTCAAACTCTTTGGTGTTGTCAGCATCATGGGGGCCGGTCTAACTCCCATTCGTTTGATGAATGACCTGCATGAAAAGCAATATCGTGAAGCATTTTCCAAGCGTTTGGAAGGTGAAGAAGTCGATTACAAAGGCAATCTTCTCAATCCAAATGCCGAAGAGGAAGAAGAATAAGTCTCTGTTTCTTTAAGTGTACAGCTATTTTCAATCGAATTGACGTCAAGATATTTAGGAAAGAACATGTCCGAACAATCTCCATTTAGCACTGGTACTGTACTCGACGAACTTTGGAATAGAGGGTTTATCAAGCAATCCATTCGTCCAAAAGAGCTCGAGGCAAAGATGGAAGCAGGGTCGATCCGCTTCTACATTGGCTTTGATCCCACTGGCGATTGCCTTCATGTGGGTCATCTTCTGCCAATCATGTGTATGGCTTGGCTTCAGAAGATGGGTGGACATCATCCAATTATCGTTTTGGGTGGTGGTACAGCGATGGTTGGCGATCCCAGTGGCAAGGACAAAACCCGTGAAATGCTAACAAACGAGAAGATTCAGTCCAATCTCGAAGCGATGCGTCCGTTGTTTGGTCGATTCGTTGATTTGGAGAATGCGACGATGCTGAACAATGCCGATTGGCTACAGTCCCTCAACTACATCAGATTCCTACGAGACATTGGACGTCACTTCAGTGTGAATACCATGATTAAGGCTGAAGGAGCCAAACAAAGACTCGAGCGAGGGCAGGGGTATTCTTTCATCGAGTTCAACTACCACTTGCTTCAGTCCTATGACTTCTTACACTTGTTCAAAAATGAGGATTGTCTCTTGCAAGTGGGTGGAGACGACCAGTGGTTCCATTTTACAGGGGGCGCTGAACTGATTCGAAAAGAAACTGGAAAAGATGCCTATGCATTTACAATCCCTCTACTGGCCACTTCTGATGGCAAGAAGATGGGGAAAACAGAAAAGGGTGCCGTTTGGATTGAAGCATCCAGACTGTCTGTCTACGACTACTATCAGTACTGGGTCAATGTGACGGATGCTGACGTTATCAAGCTCATGAAACTGTATACCTTTATGCCACTCTCTGAAATTGCTGAATACTCAAACTTGCAGGGGGCTGACATTCGCCAAGCCAAGCAGAAGTTGGCTCTTGAAGCGACAGCGTTGGCACACGGTATGGATGAAGCTAAGAAGGCTCAAGATGCTGCAAAGGCTGCCTTTTCGGGTGGACAAACAGCTGAAATGCCCAGTATCGATGTTGCGGTTTCTGAAAACATCATCGATGTACTTGTACGCTCAGGATTGTGTAAATCGAAAGGGGATGCGCGTCGTCAAATGAAAGGCGGTGCCATTAAGTACGATGCAGGTGACGGTAAAAAAGCTATCTCTGACATCGCATACACGATTGACGTTGACGGTGTCCTATGGTTTGGTAAAAAACGCTGTGTGCGAGTTGAAATTCAAGGATAGTCCGTACGCCTAAAATTTCAGTACCAGTCCTATCGCTGCTAACTGTGTCCGTTCATGTTCTAAGTCTGCTCGAAGCAATGGTTGAGAGTTTAACGTTTCTGGAGGGATGTCTAACTGCAGGCTGTTTTGGTTTACTATAAGTGGCCACAATGCTTGATGGACCGATCTCTTTCGATGGAGTCGGATGCTGAGCCTCAGTAGAGCCAGCATCTTGAACGGATTGTTGGTTGGGAGTACACCCCATTTCTGCAGAACTACGTTTTTGATTTTTCCACGATGGGAGCCGATGAGCCTCGACAACAACTGTTGCTCTCGTCTGGAGAACCCAGGTAGGTCTGCATGTTGTACAATGTATGCGGAATGTCTGTGATATCCTGAAAATGCAATGGTTCGTCCGACCTCGTGTAGCAATACTGCCCACTGTAGATATTGAATGTCGCGGGTACTGAGAGACCAAGAGTCTGACACCTGATGAATGAATCCATTAAGGGTGTTGGCAATTCGTTCGTGCTGAACCTGGTCCACCTGAAATCGATTGCTTAAGGTTACAACAGATTTATCACGGATGTCTTCTCCACCGATCCGACCCAGCATTTCAAGTAAGACCCCTTCTCTCAGTGCGGCGGAGAGCCATTGTACGTGTGTTAATGTAAAGGCTTCAAACAATGCGGTAAGGATGCTTAAACCACCTGCGAGTACCGCCATTCGGCTATCGGATATCTTTTGTAACATCGGATGGTCTTGATTCTCGGTCTGCATCACGTCACGAATCTGCGTCAGAGCCAGATGGTTTAAATGGGTATGATTTAGTTCGATAGCCAATGCCTCTAAGGCCTTTATTGTTCCAGATGTTCCGCATGAAACGTTCCACCCAATACCTTGATACGATTGAATATGCGGACCGATTTGTCTGTGGGCTGCCGCGATGGCTATGCGAAAGTTCTCATTTGTCCAGCCGGTTGAAAAGTGTGTCTTGGACCAACTCACACAGCCCATCTTCAAACTGGCTAGATGAAGAGCCGTACCATTCTCGGAGATAATGAGTTCTGTACTACCACCACCGATATCAATGATCAGTCGTCGTTCCGTACTCGGAAAATCATGGGATACCCCTTTGTGAATCAGGCGGGCCTCTTCAAGTCCCGAAATGATCTCGATTGGAAATCCAAGTACGGTCTCAGACTGTTTTAAAAATTCGGCGCCATTTTTGGCTCGACGGAAGGTATCGGTTGCCACAACACGAACCTGTTGTCTTGGGATTCCCTGTAATCGGTCGGCATACTGTGCAAAGTGTTTGAAAGCTCGTTCTTGAATCTCGTCGGATAGATACTTATCTTCATTCAAGCCCCCAGCCAGTCGAACTTTGTCTTTGAGTTTATCAATCAGTTGAAGTGTGTTGTCACCGTCTAGTTTGGCCACCAACATGTGAAAAGAGTTAGATCCCAGATCCAAGACGGCAAAGGTATTGGCATTTTCAGAGAGAGAGGTTGGTGTCACAGGGTGTCTCTTGGGGTTAAATGGTCTACGAGTCGCCAATTGGTATCTTGAATGCATTCGGACCAAGTCGTGCTGACATGTTCTAGGAGGGCTATATTTGCGGTTTTGAGTTCTATGTTTCTTCCACTTAGGAGTCTGACCGCGTCCGACCATCCATAATTATGACCCAGCACCAACAGATTTTGATGTTCTGCCAGTCCTAAAAGCTTTTGCTGAATAGACCCCAATCCTGACAAATAGAAACTGGGCTCTGTTTCCATTGGGATAGAGATGTCATTCTCTAGAAATATGGTGTTCATGTGCTTCCAGGTTTCTTGTGTTCTTCTAGCGCTAGACACGATGGCAGCATCTGGACACACCCCCTTTTGGAGCAATAAGTGCGCCATTTTCGGAGCGGCTCGAATGCCCCTTTTATTGAGCGGTCGATCGTGATCGTCCATTCCATCGGGCCAAGCACTTTTGGCGTGTCGCATGATGATGAGGCGTTTCATCCTAGCCAATCCCTTGGCACCAAAAATCCCTGGATGTTGGCCTCCGGAGAATTCGGCTCTGGGGTGTACTGATAGGTCCATCGAGATAGCGAAGGCATGGATGCCAAGACAGATTCTACCCGTCTACCGGATTGTAAACCATATTTGGTTCCTCGATCGTAGAGCAGATTGAACTCCACATAGCGTCCTCTACGAACTTCTTGATGATGCTGCTCTCTTTCACCATAGGGCATCGTATGCCTCTTTTGAAAAATAGGAAAATAGGCTGGTATGAAGTGATCTCCCACGCTGCGAACCAAAGCGAAGTCTGCTTCAAAGTCACCAGTATTCCAGTCTTCAAAGAAAAGTCCACCGACGCCTCGAGTTTCTTTGCGATGTGGAAGATAGAAATACTCATCACACTGTGCTTTGAATTGTTGGTAGAGGTCGTCTCCAAATGGTGCACAGGCCTTCCTTGCTTCAGAGTGCCAATGAACGGCATCCGACTCAAAACCATAATAGGGTGTTAAATCAATCCCTCCTCCAAACCAACATTGTTGAGCATCTTCAGTTCCAGCAATGAAGAATCGGAGGTTCCCGTGCGTTGTTGGGACATAAGGGTTCTTTGGGTGGAAGATCCATGAGATGGCAGTAGCTTGGAACGGAGTGTTTGCAAGTTCTGGTTTGCGTTCAGTTGCAGCGGGTGGAAGTCGCTGTCCAATTGAATGGGTAAATTGCACGGCGACTTTATCAAAGTGATGACCGCCTTCAGCAACTCGGGGTCTAGAGACACCGCGGTCTCCTTCGATGCTCTCTCCGACAAATGTTAGTCCACTATCAACTGCACACAATTCTTTGATAAATCGCTTTTGCAATGTCCGAATGTAGTCAACGACAGGTTCTACAGCATACGTCATGAAACCTCCACAGTGGATACACCAATGTAACCAGTCCAGTTCGTTCGGCTACTTGTTCTACAGTATGACAATCGGATTGTGAAGTGATACCTTACGTATTGCCTGCTTGTATGTTCAAAGGATCCTCGATGCCCACTAAAGAAATGTTGATTGTGCTGAGTACTTTAGATGCCATAAAAAGAAAGGGCGCTATGCTTCAGTCTCATACGAATGATATGGGGTATTTAACCTTCGAAGAAATACAAATATTTCAGCAAATCTCCGAACGAGATGGGATACTTGGTCAGATTGTGTCGTCTATCCTCAATATTCTGGAAAAGACCGAAGACCATCCAGACTTACCAAATGAGTTGGCGACGGTCGCAGGGGTGTTTTTAGCGTGGAGTCTTCAGTTATCCAAGCCGTTGGAGAGTGGTCAGTTTTCAGTCGGCGATAAAGTCCGCGTGCGTTTCCCCGGTAAGGGTTTGGTGTACTTGGGTACCGTCATAGAACCAGATGTAGATGCTGGGGATACACAAGAGTTGTTGGTGGCACTTCCCATGTTGAATACAGTAGTACCATTGTCTGCAGTACACGTGCAGGAAAAGATAGCCAAACCAAAACCGAAGGCTACTGAAGTTGCCGAGTTTCAAAAACTGCTTCACAACAAACTGGAAGAAATATTGCAAACGATCCCAACTTGAGAGTGCGAGAGGCCTGTTTTTGTTGTCGGAGAGAGCGTCTTTGAACTAAGTTTTTTGGTGGACCTTGTGGATTTATTCAAGATTCACCAAACCCCAGTAAAGTGTGTTAACATTCACTTCAACGAAGTATGCTTTTCAGTCCAGCATACTGAATCGAAAAACAAGGAGTACACAATGGCAAAAGTCACTGATATGTTTGGCAAGCCAGTATCTGGCTTGATGAACGGAGTCGTCGAAGCGATAGTCGTGGACAATGTTGATCCAGATCAACTTGGGAGAGTAAAGTTGAAGTTTCCAACTTTACCGGAAACTCCAGAATCCACTTGGGCGAGACTTGCGATGCCAATGGCGGGTCAAGAGCGAGGTTGGATGACGATCCCAGAGATTGATGATGAGGTCTTGGTTTCTTTTTTTCTTTTCTTTTGCCTTGATTCAGATCTTCGATCGAGGAAGGAAATTCAATTTCAGATTTTCTGAACTGTTCTAATAAAAAACAGACAACTTGTTTCTCCTGACGATTAATTACC
>CALDQI010000070.1:0-3446 GCA_937911635.1 uncultured Pseudomonadota bacterium
AGTACTCCCATCTTTATTCTGTTTCAAAATCATTAAGGTTGATGCTTGTGCATTAACTTTGACTTCACCCAAAGTGTGTTGAACAACTATCTTTTGAATTCTGCCTTTCTCTTCTCTTATTTGTTCTAATTTTTTCCATGCAGTTGTTAAACGTACAAGTCCTGTAGACTTAATTTGATCTTCATTGGTGGGTAACTTCGAAGAAAATTTAGATGTGCACAACTTTTGCTTTGGGGTTCGAATACAAATATCTCCTGGACGAATAAAGTAAATGAAAGGGTGGATTTGCGTTTCCTCTTTTTTGCAGATTTCTTTTGTCTCGGTTGGAGTTAAAGTTTGATTTATTGGAATATTAGTCCAATTTTTTTTGGATATACTAAATTTTAAGCCGGTCAATCCATGGTCAGGTATTGTTGGATGTTTGTATGGGATTTGGTTTTCGTCCATAACCATCATGTGCCACCAAATCTTTGGAGTCGTCGGATTATAGTCGATGCTTTCAACACCCTCAAATTGCCCCTTCAAAAACTCTTGTAACAACATTTTCTCGGGCCAAGACACATAAAATCGAGGGTGCGTCTCACCGTCGAGAGAGTTTGCATTACGTGTTGACCAATCGTATTCGGCAAACTGCTTGACTGTCTCATCCGAAGCAAAATCCACTATTGTACTACGTGTATTCGAACCTGAGAGTATTGCCTTAGTTGCCCTCATCTTTTCTTTAATAATGACATCAAACCCAGTCCGCGACACCGATTTAGAGACCTCTACCCACCAGCTGGATGTGTCCTTCTTTGAACCCCATTCGCTTTGTTTGTAAACTGCGATGTCAGGGTTATCATTTTTCTGACTTCGAAGATTGAGTTCAGCCATGATGGAGTCGAAGAGGTTGAAGTCAACTGGTATGTAGCGGAGATGGAAAGTGGTTGAGTCTGCTTTGTAAGGAAAGGATTTGTTGTCGACCAATCCAGCAAGAGATTTCCATCCAAATGCCCACATCTTCAGTATCTGTTCCTTTTGGTATATTGGGGTTATAAAATTAGACTTTAAGAGTGTATGCCACTTTGTTTCGAGACTGCGTTTTCTAGGGTTATTGGCTCCAGATATCCCTTGCTTTGTAAGGTCTATTGAAATGTTGGGGTACGTTAGATCTTTTGGTCCAGGTGAAGAAACAGGCACAGGACTTTTCTTCCCTCGATGAGCCACAATCCATTCCCATATGGTTTCAGGAGTTGGAAGTATAGATTGTTGAGAGAAATGTTGTATCCATTTCTGTTGTAATGGAACTTGGGTAGTCTGAATAAAACTATTCATAGTTTCAATAATTAAGTCAATATCGGTTTCTTGTGGTTTCTGGAATTTTATTTGGACACGCCCACACCCGCTATTGGTCTTCCACTTTGGTGTACAAATGATATTATTTGCATTTAATCCATGTGTATTGATGAGTGTTTCTTTTAAGGTAATGAATAAATGTTGTTCTAAATATGTATAAAGAAATGGGGCTTCTTTATGCTCAAAATGAAACTCACATGTGATGGAGTTTTTATGTCGAACAAATTCGTAGTGTAAACGATTCTGTAATTGATCTACAAACAATCCGTACTGGGCATACTTCTTTGTTTTTCTTAAGATTCGATCAGGATATTTTTCTTCAAAGCGTTGAATCACTTGATTGTAAATCTGATTTGAATCGGTACTCATCTTACACTCCACACAAGCAAGTTCACCAGCAATGTAACAAAATCAACCTAAGAACTATGGTTTATCTGATAAGCCACAGACAGCCCCTTAGGACACTCAATAAAAGTGGTACAGCGGTGCTCTTTTAATCGGTTGTTTTAACCTATAATAGATTGATACATCCTGCGTGAAACCATATCACATGTCGTTGGTGAAGAGCAACTGAACTCTACGACTGCTTAGAAGCCTCTTCCCGTTGCTGCTGACGCATGACGATTTGGTCGAGATTGTCTCGTGGGATGGCATCGATCAGGCGTCTGGTGTACTCTTCCTTTGGATTGGCATAGATGGATTCACTGGGGCCAAACTCTACGAACTTACCAGCATTCATCACCGCCATCATGTCACTCATGAACTTCACCACGCTCAAATCGTGGCTGATGAAAATGTAGGTGAGCCCAAACTCCAATTGAAGGTTCTTCAACAGGTTGAGTACTTGGGCTTGAACAGACACATCGAGTGCAGAAACAGACTCGTCGCAGATGATGAGTTCGGGCTTTAAGGACAGAGCTCGAGCAATGCAGATGCGCTGACGCTGACCACCGGAGAACTCGTGTGGATAGCGATTGAGATACTGCTTTCCGGGGAGTCCTACCTTGGCGAGTAGATCCAGTACCATCTCTCGTCTTTCGTCGTAGTCCTTACCAATGCCGTGAACCATCATCGGTTCCATAATCGTGCTTTCGATGGTTTTACGAGGATTCAAGGAGCCATAGGGGTCTTGGAAGATGATTTGAAACCGTTTTCTAAATGGCCGGAGTTCTGCAGGTTCCATCTTGGTGATGTCTTGTCCATCGAAGACCACTTGACCACCAGTTGGGTCAATGAGGCGCATGATGGCACGTCCAGTCGTGGTTTTACCGCATCCCGACTCTCCCACAAACCCAAGCGTTTGGCCTTTGTACACATCGAAGGACACCCCGTCGACCGCTTTTACATAGTCGGTCACCTTTCCAAAGAAAGTTCGACTTTTCGGGAAGTACATTTGCAGGTTTTCGACTCGAAGCAGGGGCTTTTCATCTGCATCGGCAAAGGTTGTTTCTTCGTCGTAATCGCTTCGTTCACCAGAGAATCCAAGTTCCTTCAGTTTTTCCAGTGGATAGAGGTGTCGTCCGCGACCATCCTTTTCCATTTCTTCAAACCAGTTTTCTGGGATTTCCTTTTCCTCAACGGTGTAGCTGCCATCTTCATGGTAAATGGTGTCCATGTAGTCAGGTACTGTAGGCAGTTTCTTGAGTTTGGTATCCAATTTCGGCCGACAGGCGAGCAACCCTTTGGTGTACGGATGTTGCGGATTTTCATAGAGGCTTTTGACGTCCCCATATTCCACCAACTTTCCTCGGTACATCACGGCAACTTCGTCAGCAATCTCAGCAATGACACCCAGGTCGTGGGTGATGAAAATCATTCCCATCCCGCGTTCATCTCTCAGTTTACGTAGCAAGTCTAAGATTTGGGCTTGGATGGTGACGTCGAGTGCTGTCGTGGGTTCATCGGCGATGAGAAGTTTTGGATTGCAAGAGAGTGCCATCGCAATCATGACGCGCTGTTTCTGACCACCAGACATTTCATGTGGGTACATGTGGATTCTGGTTTCCGGCTCGGGTATACCCACTTCTCTAAAGAGTTCAATGGTGCGTTCTTTGGCTTCGTCAGGCAGAACGTTTTGATGAAGCATGATCGCTTCCATCACCTGATCACCA
>CALDQI010000071.1:0-14216 GCA_937911635.1 uncultured Pseudomonadota bacterium
GTTTTCAATTCAAAAGTTGCGTCGATGATGTAGGTTGCAGATGGAAGATAAACGGTGTCTCCAGAGTTCGCTGCTGCAATTGCATCCATGATGGTTTCATAGGTCGATGCATCAATAATGGTTCCTGTTGTAGGTTCTTCTCCAGTGTCGGAAGCCGTATCCGTCGCAGAATCTATTGGATCGAGTCCAGTATCGGTATCATACGGCGTATCTATCTCAGAATCTGTTTCAGGATCTGTCGTCTCAGTGGTGCCAGGATCCAACTCTGAAGTGTCTAGATTTGGCTTTGGATCAACAGTGCATCCGTATAAAAGTAGAAGACCAAGTATTGTACAGTTTCGCATGTTTTCCTCATGTAAAAATAGCAGTCTAGCACATCGTCATGTTGATGTAGACAAGACATTGCAATCAAGAACAGCCAAAGTAATTATGTACAGACCGGTTTAGAATACGTATTAAAGTTCCGATGCGATACATAAAATAAACAATGAAGGTGGAATATGAAAAATTGTCTATTGTTATTTGTGATTGGGCTTGGTGGTTTGATAGGATGTTCTGAAAGGGGGGAGTGTGTTGCTGAACTTATTGAATCTTGTCCTGTAACCTTCAACATCGATTATGTATGTGGTTGTGATGATGTAACGTACGTAAATCCATCGGAGGCTGAGTGCCATCAAATTTATACGTATACTGAAGGTGAATGTGAAGAATAGATTTTGAACCATCTGTGAAGAACTGAAATATTCTATGACCGATACTCCGCTAACAATTCATATGGAGATTGCATGAACGAAGAAAGACGAGCTCTCTGGGCGTTGGCTTGGCCAGTGATAATGACCAACGGTGCCATGATGAGCTTGGGGGTGGTGGATATGATCATGGTGGGTCGATTGGGCCCAATCGCCATTGCGTCTCTTTCGGTATCGGTCACATGGATGTTTGCCATCGGTGTATTTGGAAGAAATATACCTGCGGGTGTTGAACCGTTGGTTTCTCAAGCAGCAGGTGAAAAGCAAACTGAAATTCGGTCGGAATTGTTTCAACACCTTCTACGGTTGATGGTGATGATCTTAATTCCACAAGCATTCTTCTACTTGAATGCGGAGAGTGGTTTGCTGCTCTTTGGTCAGCAACCAGAGGTAGCCTCCTTGGCTGGATCCTATTGCTCTGTTCTCGCACTGGCTGTACCGGCGGAATTGTCATTTGTCTATGCGATGCGATTCTTTCAGGCGATGGAGAAGGTTCAGAGTGCTACGATTTCGGTTGTTGTCGCCAATATACTCAACGTCATTGCCAATTACATTTTCATTTTCCACTTTGATCTTGGAGTGGTCGGTTCCGCATGGGCAAGCTGTATATCAACCTATGGGATGTGTTTCATTCTACTGTGGCGCTTGAGAGCGGAGATACATATCTTTTGTGCCAAATATTATACGTACTCCTCCAAAATTCTTTATCGAATCTGGAAACTGGGTTGGCCCACTGGACTGCAGTTTTCTCTTGAGGTGTGGGGGTTTGTACTGTCGGTCTTGTTTGCCGGTTGGATTGGTACGGAGAGTCAAGCCGCGCATGCAATTGTGCTGAATATAGCCAGCTGTTGTTTTATGGTTCCGTTGGGCTTGTCTATTGCAGCCGCCACTCGAGTGGGGAAGATGATTGGCACGGGTGGGGATTGGAAGAATGCGGTTTGGCAGTCCCTATTGACCATGTTTATGGTGGAGGGGTGTTTGATCCTACTATTGGTGGTGGGGGCTCATTGGTGGCCGCGTATCTATACTGACGACCCAGCCTTGATGGAAATAGTGGTACCATTGATGTATCTGTGCGCCTGTTTTCAGGTCTTTGATGGATCTCAGGTGGTTGGACTTGGGATTTTACGCGGGATGGGGGATGTTCGAGTACCCCTCATCTTTCATTTGGTTGCCTATTGGATTATTGGGATGCCGCTGGCTCTATTTTTGGCCTTTACCATGGGGTATGGTGTTGCTGGAATTTGGATGGGATTGTCCACGGCTCTGGCAGTGATATCTATCTTATGTGGTTTGCGGATTGTTTTTTGGTGGCGCAGAGGAGTACAGTCATTGTACTCCTCTGAATCCGTGTAGGTCGTACTGTAAGTTATAGGAATGATAGAAGGCAGTACCGCTAAAGAACACGGTCAACTGTACATAGACTTTGGTTGACCATACTACACCTCAAATATCATCAACACAGAACCCAAATCACATGGAGCACCCATGAAATCTATCTTTGTCCGAACGATGTCACTGTTACTGGGTTGTTTGCTGTTATCCGAGAGAGATGCCGTTGCTGACAATGCTGGTGCACCATCGTTCCTAAGCATATCGACCGATTCATTGACATGGGCCATTGATGGATATTCGATCATTGGTACTTATGAGGTTCATAAAGTTCCATTTATTCGTTTTCATTTGGAGGCTTTTGGCATTGACATTCCCGAGTCATTAATAGATAGTTATGAACCAAATTATGGCGAAGAGTGGCAACGAAGAATTGATGGGGGATTGATGCTGAGTGCTGACTATCACCCATTTAAAAGTGTACGAGGTTTTCACGTTGGTGGCGGGTTTAACATTCAGCGTTCAACAGTTTCTAGAGGCGGTACAGAGACTTCACAGTTCGCAACATTCGAACCGATTATTCGAACTGGATTTCAATGGTATCCCTTTAATCAAGGATTGTTCATCACACCCTATTTTGTACTCGGAATCCCGATTCATCTGAATGAACCAGAGGCGATTGGTGGAGAACGATATGAAGAGGCAGCCATTCTTCCAGTGGGTTCTGTTCAAGTCGGGTGGCGATTTCCACTTCGTCAAATGGATGAGGGAGATCAATAGGGGGTACTGCATCATTGATTGCCTATGAATATTGATGTTCTATGAATAATATCAGATATATTTCTCCTAAATAAGTGAGAACTTCAATTTTCAATCTCGTACAACTGTTGATATAGTACCCCATATTCACTTTAATATCGGGGTAATATTGTGTCGCAGAACAAAGCATTCGGTTTATGGAACAGCTCTCTAACGCCGAGCATGATGGCTAAAAACATTCAATTTGCAGACATAGCGTGGTCTGGAGACAACTTGATTTGGAAACAACAAAGTTCTGCTTTTGGAACGTTGTTTTCTCAAAAGCGAGGGCAGGCACCAATCATTTTAAATACCAAAGTCAGTGCTCAAGGGACTGTTGGATATGGAGGAGGCTCTTTTGGGGTAACCAATGACAGGGTATTCTTTTGCGGAAAAGATGGACGATTGTATGCCATGGAGATTGAGGAAGGGTTTGAACAAGCCATAACCCCAAAGTATGGTGGACTTGCAGCGCCAACTCCAAGTCCCGACGGCGACTGGGTGATGTACATACACACCTATGAAGACAAGGATTGCATTGCGATCGTAGACGCCAATGGAGATAAATGGCCAATCAAACTAGTTAGCGGCGCCGATTTTTACATGCAGCCCACATGGAGTCCAGATGGAAAGACCATTGCATGGGTGTCTTGGGATCATCCGGATATGCCTTGGGACAGAGCTCGAGTTGAAATGGCGACCATACAATTTGATGGTGGTTTTCCGCAGATTAGTCCGACAGCTGTCTTGGTCAGTGGAGAGTTTAGTGCACAACAACCAGAGTTTTCTCCGTCAGGTAAGTACCTTGCCTACCTCAGTGATGAACAGGGTTTCCTGCAGTTGTACGTCCGTAATCTAGAAACCGGTGAAGTTCAACGGATGGATTCCAGCGAGAATGACTTTGGGGATCCTGCGTGGACACAAGGTCAGCGAAATTATAGTTGGCATTCTACAAGAGATGAATTGTTCGCAATCAAAAGAACAGAAGGGAGCCACACAATATTTCACTATCTGTTGGATGGAACAAAAGCCCAAATCTTGACAGATGTTGATTACACCGTACTCGCACAGCTTACTGTTTCGAGATCTGGTCACCTCGCAATGATTGCTTCTGCCAGTAATATTCCGTCAAGGATTGTTTCTTTTGAGGACAACAAAGAAGGTATTCGAGCGTACTCGATCCCAGAACGCATTCAGTCTGGCGAGTACTCATCCGGTCAGCCGATATCTTGGTTGGATCCTAAGACCGAAACTCGAATATTTGGAATTTATTATGCTCCCAAAAACAAGGCATTTACGAGCGATGGGCTTCCACCAACTGTAATCAGCGTACACGGTGGACCAACATCGCAAAGCGACACTCGATTTAATATTAAAGCCCAGTTTTTCTCTCAGAGAGGCTTTGGAGTATTGGAACTCAATTATAGAGGCAGTACGGGGTATGGCCGAGAATACATGCGTAGTCTACGTGGCAATTGGGGTGAATTTGATGTTGAAGATGCTGTTAGTGCCGCGCAACATCTGGTCGAGAAGGGCTTGGCTCATCCTGAAAAGGTTGCCATTATGGGAGGTAGTGCAGGTGGGTATACAGTCCTTCAAGCTCTCACTGATCGTCCGGGTGTCTTTGGTGCAGGAGTCTGTTTGTTCGGAGTGTCCAATCTATTTACACTGGATCAAGGAACGCACAAGTTCGAGTCAGAGTACTTGACTGGCTTACTAGGGGCACTTCCGGAAGCGTCTGAGAAATGGAGAACACGCTCACCGCTGCGCAAAGTGCATCAAATAGAAGATCCTCTGGTCATTTTCCATGGTGCCGAGGATAAAGTAGTACCAATTGATCAGGCAGATCAGATTGTGGGTATTTTGAAAGAACAATCTAAAGACATCGTTTATCATACCTATCCAAACGAAGGGCATGGCTGGAGACATCCAGAAAACATTGAGCATTTTTATCAAGAGACATTGAACTTTTTGATCGAGCGAATCGTCCTCAATTAGTATCGTATGATCGATGATTCTATCGAAGGATCTCTAACAGTCGGTCCTTGTCTTCCTGTTGTAAGAAGACCTCAAATTCATCGATCGTCGTACGGTAGTCTTGACCAAATCGCGCTGTGAAGTTCTCCGAAAAGGACAGTTGATGGGCGTTTTGATAAAAGTCAAAGATGCTTTGTTGACCGTGAGAGTCAACCAAGTATGCGACCAGCCACGATCCTAGGTGATACCCCAAATGCCCATTGTCATCAAAGGTGATGTTGTACAACTTGGTGTCATGGTCAACGTATTCATTGATGACATAGGCTTCCGAACTACCCTCGTGATAGCCAATTTTATTTCGCATCTCATTTTCAAAATAATTCTCATCGACACCATCTTGCAAGCTGTATTCATACACCGCCATATATTCGGCAGTCCCTTCACTCCACCACGGTACATGGTTGTTGTGGTCGCCCGAAAGTCGGCCCATAATCTCTTCCGAGATGTTGTAATCTGTTTCGTTGTGTTGAGAGAGCTGATAGATGTGAAAAGCTTCGTGAAAGACAACTTTCTTGTAGTCTTCTTCAACTGGACTGGGGTTCTTCGCCGCCATGATCATCAAATGATAGCCATCGTTCTGCCTAGAGGAAGCAATCCCAGCACCGCCGTTGGTGACGTACTCTGTAAACAAGCAGATGCCATTTTCGCAATTGGGATCGACGTAGTTGCATCTCGAGTATTCTACACTGACCGGATGATTCTCATTTAAATGGTCACAGTACTGTTCTTCCAATTCAACGGTTGCCTCCATATCTTCACCGACAAGAACCAAATAAATCGGTGAGTAAAGGTCGTTTTCCCAGCCAAAGGTGTCTTCGGTAAACCAAATGTCCTGCGCCATTTCGAGCCATAATACGGTGTTGTCAATCGTGGATTTCTCAACGTCCGATGCTGCAAAGACAACGATCGAATCATCGGGTTCTTCTATGGAAATGATGTCGTCTTGATCTGAATCAGAGGTGTCTTTGGTGGAATCGCCCCCACAAGAGATGGCGAAGAGTGCAAATAGTACGGTCATTGATACGCTCCTGAAGAATTCAATGGCAATAGTATGTATTAAGATACCGCTGTAGATTCCAGAACTCAACTGTTTCATTTCGGGGTTTCAATCTGAAATTGTTGTCACTTCAAGTAATCATTCCCTTTTTACAGAAGAATGTAGGTTTATTTTTTTGTATACTGATGGGGTAAGTGAGGGCAATATGACTTGGGATTATAATTTTGTGCGGGTGCCGAAAGAGTCGTGGACAGATCTACCACTTGAAGACTTGGCTATGAAGTACGACACGGTAGAAGAACACGGTTGGTACGACAACCTGATACCGACCGTACAAACTGTTTTAGATGCACACAGTCCAGATGATTTGATCATCGACTATTCTGGAGGGACAGGTATTCTAGTCGATCGTTTGGTCCGAGATACTCGTCCATCACCAAATGTGTTGATAGTAGATTCCTCACCGAAATTTCTTCGTTTGGCACTGGAAAAGAACAAAGACAATGCAAAGATTGGGTTTCGGTTAATTCAATACCTTCGTGAACAACGTCGTCTTCAGTTTATGGAAGAGGTTTTGCCTGCTTCCTTTTACGAGCGAAAAGCAGATGGTCTCGTGTCTACCAATGCCATTCACCTGTATTATCAGCTGCCTGAAACCCTTCGTTCTTGGAAAGAGGCGTTGAAACCTGGAGCACGGGTGCATATTCAGTCAGGAAACATTCGAAATCCAGATGCCGATCCGGATGTGTGGATCATTGATGAAACCGTCGAAGCGATTCATCGTACGGCGATGGAAATGGTGCGTACGCAGTCAGAGTATGCCGCGTTGCGACCGTTGCTTGACAACAAGGAATACATGAGCGCACACGACTCCTTGCGAAAGAAGTATTTTCTCCCAGTTCGTCCGCGTTCATTTTACACAGACACGTTGACTGCAGCCGGGTTTGAGGAGATGGATACGTCTCATTCCTACATCGATGCTCGTGTCGATCAATGGTATGAGTTTTTGGTCGTGTACCATGAAGGGGTTCTTGGATGGGTCGGCGGTGCTGCGAAGATTACAAAGAAATCAGCCTTTGAAGAAGACATTGCACTTCGAAAAGATTTGATGTGGAAAGCGATGCAGACCTTGTTCAAAGGAGAAGAAACCTTTCAAACTGTGTGGACATACATGAACTTTCGGAATGGGGCTTGATACCGTACATGTTCGCTGTATTACTTATGTCTAACTTTGGTTGTTCTGAAAAGGCGAAGGATACTTAAGACGAGATCACATCTGAATCAATTCACAACACATGTTATACGAATAGAGTACCTTTTACATGGGTTGAAAGAGTAGATAGCAAATCATCTGTTTTCTGAATATATGAGTTCGTCTTACTAACTATGGAGATGGAATGAATCAAATAAACCTTGAGAAGATTAGAGCATTGTTGTCTGACAACAACGTTGATTTTGTCAATCAAGCCTTTGAGCTGTGGTTAACATTTGCAAATGATGTAGAATCATTTCTAGAAGTGTTGGGTTTGGATACTTCAAGTGCATCTGTAGAGACGGTTCAGAATTCGACAGAACCGTTTGCTCAACGGGCAACGGTCCTTCGTTGGGTGTGGAAGCAACTTGAAGGTTTTGGGGTAGACTGGGCGATCAATCGTCAGCGGAAATATGCGATTCAAATTGGTGAATGGATGTATGACAGTCAGTCCTTTTCATCGTACATTCAAAAGATCGATGAGGCTGCTTACAATTACTGGAAAGATAAACCGACAGATGAAGTCATTCGCTACTGCTATGATGTGACAAGTGAAGACAACAACGAGTTCTTGCCGTTGAATACCATCGAAGAGTTTCGAGCCTTCAAACCAGATATTCCTGCCGATGCTCATATGATGCCAGGAGAATGGAATGACTGGGAATGGACCCCTTACGCATTTAGTTCTGAAGGTTGTGGCTGGAGTGTGTCACCGGGTCGGACTGAAGTGTTTATTTATGAGGAACTGTGGGGCTCAGGCTGGCCAAGTGATAACTCAGGTGCTGTACTCATTTGGAGTGGAGATAGAAGTGCCTTGAACCAGCATGATGAACTCTCCTTTGTTCCGGAAAATGGGAAGTGCACGATCATTCGTGAGGATGAATACTTTGTCGAATTGATTCAAGGGGAGTGTGTAGCAGAAGTCTTTACCTTGCTGTTGACCGAAGATATAGACTTTGCCAAACTAACGTTCTCTGAAAGATTTGACCTGCTCGGTGGAGTATGCTTTGATGTTGTTGAGTATGCTGGAGAAAAGATCACCGAATCTACAATGGACTATGGTGATTCACACTACGGCATAACGAATTTGAAATTACACAAGGGGCTGCCACAGTATTCTGAATGATTTGTCCTGTGAACCAAAATCTTCATCTGAAACAGTAATACAAGGGAGTAGCAGATGTCACTAGAGGCAAAGAAGATTGTATTTACCGGTAAACTTAGTAAACGTCGAGATGCAATGGCAAAGGAAGCACGAGAGGCAGGATTAATCGTTCGTATTTCTCTCAGTGATAAGATTGATTGGTTGATCTGTGGAGAGAAATCATCTTTAAATACATCGACACAAGAGGCGGCACAGTCCTTTGGTGCTGAAATTTTAGATGAGGCTGAGTATCGAAAACGATTACAAGGTAGTACAGACTCTAAATGAGTACTGAATAGTTCACGATTGTACAGAAGGGTTTACGATGTCCCCACTATTTTTTGTTGTTCGATTGAAAATTGATGCCATCTCGATTGAAGTCATCAAAGCCATGTATGAACTCTATGAGCTATTCGACCAGCGGATTCCACTGGTCGAAGAGTGGCAGTCATATGAACCCGGAGTGTTTGTACTCCCACAAGGTGGAAGACAGCAGAATCCCGAGAGAATCCTCGAGGATATCCAACCATGGTTGGAGAAGTATCCATGGGTAACAGCGGACTTGGGTGGCTATCAGATGGGAGAGTGGCACATTGTGAACGGTGCAATATTGAGTAAGGCATCTTTTCCAGATCACATTCGACCAGATCGATATTACAGCCGCAAGAGTCTAGAAGAGTATCGAGAGCAGTTGCTTTTTTTGGTGGCAGAAGTGGACGCTCAGCTGGCAAGGACGGATGCGGTTTCCGAACCAAGGAGTTATGAGTCGTTGATACCTCCTCTACCGGTGAAGTCTGATACTGAGATGGTATCGAAGATGGGGGACTATGCCTATATCTGCGAAGAACTATTTCAGCGACACCAAGTGCTTACCGATGATTCCTATCGAGAAATCGAAGAAGATTATGAGGAGATCGATGCGTTTGTTCGTTATGCAATCGAACAAGGGTGCGAGGATATAGAAACCTACTATCACTGCACAGAAGGTTTTCTGTGGGAATGGCAAAATAAAGTGGAAGAGATGAGCGAAATGATTGAAGAAGTGGAAGCGTTGCGACAAGAGATTGAAGATTTCAACAATGAACATCGCAAACCAATTCTCTCTCCAAACCCAATAGAGGACACATTGCAGAATGTATCGATACCTGAACAATGGCAAAAGATCGAGACGTTGCTCAGATCTGAGTCAGAGCCCGATGTGAATCAAGGAGTGCAATTACTGAGTGGGTTGGGACAGTTGGATGCGGTTTCGGCCTTGCTTGTGAAGGACGTCACTGGACGATACAACCTTCCCATTCGATCACAGTATTTGGCTTCGGCCGTGTTGACTGAGATCAGAGAGGATACATCGCCCTATTTGATAACACTCATCAATCAAGGACTGCTCAATCCAGTGTTGCTGCAAGCAGCTGCACAGTTGGATTGGGACAACATATCCACCCAGTATCAAGAACGCATCAAAGAAGAATTGGGAAGGGTACATTTGCTTCCAGCGGGAGAGTTCTGGATGGGGATTCATGATCCGATGATCACTTGGGATGCCAAAGAGATGCCGGCTCACAAAGTTCGTATAACCCAACCATTTTTGTGTTCGGTGTATTCTTGGTCACAGGTGCTTCATGAAGAACTTACAGAAGCGAATCCAAGTACATTCATACATCCAACCAGACCTGTGGAAATGATATCGATGTATGAAGCGATGCACATTTGCAATCTTCGCTCAATTCGAGATGGATTGGAACCGGCATATGAATTAGAGGAGTACACTCCATCTGATAAATACGATCTGTATGTTCCACAATTTGATTGGTTTGAGACCAACGGTTGGCGATTGCCGACCGAGGCAGAGTGGGAGTATGCTGCCAGAGCCTATGAGATGTTTCATTGGGCGGGTTCCGATGATGCTTCGGAAGTTTGTTGGGATGGTCAAGAATCTTCGATGCCGGTAGGTTTATTGAAACCGAATGCGTGGGGGCTGTACGACATGTCTGGGAATACGGGCGATCGATGCTGGGATTCTTATGATGAGAGCACGTATATTGATCGAAAAGACGATGAAGAAGAGTGTATTGATCCCTGGTACAGAAACAAACGCGGGGGATTGGCTCGAGGTGGATGCTGGGGCGAGAATCGTCGTTCCTTTTCCTGTGCGGTGTTTGGCAGAGGTGCAACAGGAGCGTCTATCTTTACCAAAAATAAATACAGTGGTATCCGTATGGTTCGAAATGTTTGACGACAGTTCGTCAATCAAATCATCTGCGACCAACCATTTGGCAATGGTGCTTCAAAACAACGTGTCAGCCCACCCAAAGTCACTTCTAGTTTACTGGCACACAAACAGAGTTCGTTGAATCCATACCGTTTGGCAATCATCGTGTTGTACCGACGGTCGCCGTATCGTGCATCACCAACGACTTGGTGCTTCTCTAGGACGGCATGCTTTCGAATCTGGTGCTGGCGTCCGGTACCCAGTGTCAGGTTGACCATGGTGAAGTATTGATTGCTTCGTATAGTTTTGTAGAAGGTTTGTGCAGGTATCCGATCAGCCTTGCGTCCTTGTGGGTTTCGAAAGCCTTCGCCTTTGTTGGTGAGGGGGTGATTCCAGGTGCCTTCACTTTGCTTCATCACTCCACGTAGAACGGCCGTATACTCTTTGGTGGCTGTGGTGAGCGCCTCTTGGAGCATGGTCGTGCTTTTTGGATTCTTTCCAAGCAACATTACGCCACTGGTGGGCTGGTCTAGACGGTGTGCCGCATGTAGGGTACACTCCAGCTGTTCTGTCAGTATCGACAGCAAGTTGAACCCATCTTCGTCATTGTGCACAGACAAGCCAGCTGGTTTACTGACAGCGATCCAGTCTGCAGTTTCCTCAATGATTTCAATAATGTTGCTCATGATGCCCCCAGAACTGGTCTATACACACGTCCTACAACGTTCTATCACGATGCTTACAAATCGACCGGTTCGGCATCCAATTCGATAGAGAGATCTTCGGCCAGCTGATCGGATTCTTCTGAGAGCCGATTGTCGGCGGCATCCGGTTCTAGACTGAGTACAAACCCATCTTTCCCCATGTTGTACAACGAAACTTCGTAGGTATTTGCGTTGCCATGTTCTTTTGGAACCGTGAAGAAGCCGGTCCAGCAATCTTCAGATTCTTTTTCCACTCGACCTTCTACGCCTTGGTATTCGGCGACAACAGTTTGAACAGCCGTAGAAAATTCTTGCAGCGTCATTCGTTTGTTTCGGCATTTCCAAGTTCTATCCCAAGACATATATCCTCCGTAGTTATGACTGTATCTCAATCTGTGTGATGTGAGTGTGAGATCTTTTATCCCCACCCACTTTTGTTGTTTGCTTACAACGGCTAAAATAAGGTAATTTCCTATTGGTCAGTTACGTTATTTATATCTGAAAAATCAATGAGGAAGTTACAATGAATGATGGTCTGTATCCCGAAATAGAACCCTATCATACAGGTATGTTGACATGTGGTGAACACCAACTGTATTACGAGAAAAGTGGAAATCCCGAAGGCATGCCCGCATTGTTTCTTCATGGTGGGCCAGGCGGCGGCACCTCACCAAGAGTGAGACGTTTCTTTGATCCCAGCCGGTACAACATCGTCTTACTTGATCAAAGAGGATCTGGACAAAGTGTTCCAAATGTAAGTCAGGATTATGATGCGGCGCTAAAAGACAATACAACCGTACATCTGGTAGAGGATATCGAGGTGCTGCGTAAACATCTTGGATTTGAATCGTGGCAACTTGTGTTGGGTGGGAGTTGGGGCTCAACATTGGCGCTTGCCTATGCACAGGCGCATCCAACAAAGGTTCATCAGCTGTTGCTTCGAGGGATCTTTACATTCCTTCCGGATGAGGTCAATACGCTATTTCAGAATGGTAGAGCTGCAAATCACTACCCAGATGAATGGCAAGAGTATGTGGACCACATCAAGGACTCCAGTACAGATTGGGAGCGAGAGAAACACAACTTGGTTGCAGCGTACCGAGACCGACTTCTAGATCCAGAACGAAGAATGGATGCCGCGAAGGCTTTTGTAAAGTATGAACTGTCGCTGTCGCACCTGTATAAAAATTATGAACGGATTGATTCTGTTTTACAAACCCCAGAAGTACTGGTGCCTTTTGCAGCACTAGAAGTTCATTATATGCTTCACAATGGGTTTATGCGTAGAGGTCAGCTGCTCGATGATGTGTCTGAGATCGCGTCTCATCGTATTCATATCGTGCACGGTCGCAATGATGCGGTTTGTCTTCCAAGAGCCGCGGCGCGATTGAAGCAGGCTTTACATGGAGCAGGTGCAGGGGACAATGTGACTCTCGAATATGTTGAAGCAGCTGGGCACTCCGATAGCGAACCCAATATATCGAAAGCACTTCGCACAGCGGCCGACAAGTTGGCCGACGAGGCACAGATGAACAGTTGAAGTACTCATGAAGTATATCCCATGAGTTGTCCGGACAGGTATCTCAGGCTTCTAGTAGGTTTGCGTATTGCGAGATATTTCTGAATTTAGGCGACAATAATGTAGATCAAAGCATATAATTACCTATACACCTGAGCAATACAACGTACAATCGTTCGGAGAAGGGATGACATATCTTGATAAGTTTATTGAAGACTGGACTGTTGACTCTCGTATAGAACACGCACAAACCCTTCACCCTGAATGCTTTCGCCATCCGGAGATTCTGAGAGCAGAACTTCGGTGCGTTTTTACCCAGCGATGGCTGATGTTGTCGCCGGTATATTCACACAAAGGGACTGCGCTGCTCACTCGAACAATGCTCGAGACCTACGGCGGTCGAATTCCCTTTACTTCACATGGGAGACCGGTTTATCTGGAGTACAATCAGCGCAATGAACAGGAGCGGATAAAAGCCTTCTCCAATGTCTGTACACACGCTTGGTATCCTCTGGTCAAAGGACACCATCGAAAAAAGAGTATCCAGTGTCAGCAGCACGGTAGAGCCTTTGAGTCCCAAGGGAAATGCGTGGGTCAACCTGGATTCAACGACGTTTCCGACTTTCCTGCATCTACCGATGACCTATCAGAGTTTCCGTTGCAATGGTGGCATCAGTTACCACTGATCTCTTTTGGGGAACCGACAGTGGATGTGCAGAGCATATTTTCGGCGATAGACGAGAGCATCTGTGGCATCAACATGGAAGAATTGCGCTATCACCCACAGGAAGAAGAGGTTCGGGAGATCAATGGAAACTGGAAATTACACGCGTGGAACTTTCTAGACAATTTTCACATTCCGTACATCCACGGTGGGCGAGATTCGCTTACGACAGCGATGGAGTATCATTCCTATCAAACTGAGATACACGACAATGCTGTATTGCAGTGGGTCTATGCCAAAAATCCGGAACACGGGTTTCACCACCATCAGATTTCTTCTCGTTTTCGACATCCAGAACAACCGGAGAAACGAGTACTCGCATTGTGGTGGTTTATCTTTCCCAACATGGCGCTCAACTTTTATCCTTGGGGCTTGTCGATCAATATCTATGAACCCCATCCGACAGTACCAGACAAGACTGTTTTTCGATGGTACCACTTTGTGCAAGATCACGAGAAATATGAGCAACGAGATCCCATTTGGATGAATCAAAAGGTGGATGACGAAGATGTTGAGGCCCTCAATTTGGTGAGAAACAATCTACACAGCCCTGAATGTAGAAGGGGACGGTTTGCTCCGACACGAGAACGGGCTTCCCACTGGTTTCACCACAGGGTGTCTCAGTTGCTTGAGTCCAGTACAATTTGAGTTGCAACAAAGTTGATTTAGTTGTCTTCGGATAGTAAAAGGTATCCAATATGATTTTACAACCGAGGGCTTCCTATGAAAACGCTTCTTTGTTTTGGTGCTA
>CALDQI010000072.1:0-4351 GCA_937911635.1 uncultured Pseudomonadota bacterium
TGACTCTGGAGTTGCAGAGTAAAGATTACCGCCCAAGGCGCGCAAGCCTGCAGGGTTGATGAAGTCAGCGACTTGAATCGTCCCTACGACGACAGGATCGGGAGAACTGTTGTAGATTGCAGAAATAGTACCGTCTTGATCGATCTGAATGTAGTTGGCATCTGACGGAATTGCGATTCCCGGATTAACCAAATTACCTGCTTGATTGACCAACTCCCCATTTGCATTCGTACCGAACTGTCCATTTCGAGTGTAGAACTCATTGCCATTCATGTCTTGAATGACGAAAAACCCTCGACCGACCAAAGCAACGTCCAACTGATTTCCAGATTGCTGCAAATCTCCATTGGCAAAGTTGCGTGACACACTTGCGAGCCGAACCCCTGAACCAATCTCAAGATTACTTGCGCGCGTGGTACCAAGACCGGCGGACGATGTGGACAACGACTGATACAGAAGGTCCTCAAAGTTCTCGCGAGACTTTTTATACCCAACCGTTGAAACGTTCGCCAAATTGTTGGAAATGTTCTCGATTCTTCGTTGCTGTGCCGCCATTCCGGTTGCTGCTGTATACAATGCTTTCATGTCTTATCTCACTTAAATTTTCAGATGATGCTGTTACCCACTAAGGCTGTTTTACAAAGACTGTTTTACAACCGATGGGTCATTGAGTTCAATGCTGAATCCATCTCTTTTGAAGCCTGCATCGACTTTTGGTACATCTCAAAGTGTCTTGTCGTTTCCATCATTTCAATCATGGTTCGAAATGGATTAACATTCGAACTTTCCAACATTCCTTGTCGTACGATGTACCCACCCATTGGAACCTCTCGCATATTGGAGGCTCGCCATCGGGTTCCGGCAAGTGGCTCTAACTCATCGCCGTCCATAATGAGTAGGCGAGCAAACTCTCCACCGCGCTCATCCATCAGTCGGCCCTCTTCAGTGACACGAAACTCTTCACGCTGATACTCGTCAAACTGAATCGGACCTGATACCGTCATGACTTTTTCACCCATTGCATTGACAAGAAAACCATTCCTATCAAGTTGAAAAATTCCTGCGCGGGTCAACAATGGCTCACCATTCGCACCCTGAACTACGAAGAATCCTTTCCCCTCTAGAGCAAACGACGTCGGATTATTGTCCTGAATCAAAGATCCAGACTCCACGTTAATTTTGCCTTCTGTAATTTTTGTATACCCTTGTGCAAGAGGACCTTGCTCAGCATTTGCCAATACGGCCTCGAATGATACCCGTCGCTCTTTAAAACCAGAAGTGTTGACGTTGGCTAAGTTGTGAGAAACGTGCTCTAAGTGTTGCAAAGAAGCACTCGCCGCTGTCATTGCTGGGTATAAATCTCTACTCATCGTACATCCTATGGTTCAGTCATATATTCTATATATCATTGATTTCAATCTTGTACAAACCCATACAAAGAAGCAATCTCCTTTAGAGACTCTCGCAACTCTTTACGAGCAGCTGAAATTATCTGACTTACTCGAGATGGAGTTATGTCAAAGACTTCAGCTATTTCGGTGAGATTTAAGCTCCTTCCGTAATACAACAAAATACAATCTCTCTTTCTATCAGACAGAGTTTGGATTGCCGTTCTCACTTGATATCTAAAGTCTTCTTCCATAACCAAATCTTCAGCCGAAACACTGTGATCATCTGCGAGGGCTTCAATAAATGGTCGACGCCCCTCTGAGTCTTCCCAATCAAGAGACACGGTTTGAACCGACTGCACTCTGCCTTCCAAAACAAAGAACTCTTGCAGATCAACACCCATCTCGTTGGCCATCTCTTCAGCAGTTGGAGGGCGTCCCAAGCCATCTTCAAGGATTTGCCTAGTTTGTTCAATCTGTTTTGCCTGATCCCTAGAGTATCGACTGACCTCATCCAGCGAACGGATCGCATCCCACATAGCCCCTCGTATACGGTAGTCAACAAATGTCGAAAATTTGATACCTCTTTCTTCATCGAACCGATCCACCGCTTCCAAAAGCCCCATCGCCCCGTATGAAACCATATCTTCAAACTCGAGAGGATGGTTGTTTGGAACCTTGGTCATCATTCTGTGAGCCAGCTGATAAATTCGACGTTTATACTGTTCAAACAGAGCAGCTTTATCAACTTTTGTCGCTCCCTGAACAGCTGAACTCTCCGCCACCTGTTTATATGCATTTATGCCATGTCTGTTTCGTGTCATGATACCAGTTTAATCCCTTTCATCGTAATCAATGCAACTCTTTTTATATCGACACGAGATTGGATTTCTTTAGCAGACAAAAATACAGGTGGTCGTTTCAGACTTCTTTCAGCCATTCTGTACAATGTCCCACGCGTAAAATGGGGACATAAAATGTGGGCTTGCGGGAACTGTTCAGTCGACGCTTGTATACCTTGCATGATTCTACGCTGAGCATCAATCGGCAAGTTGAGATGAACAGCCCCTGTATTTTTATCCGCCTGCATTGAACGATCTATGATTTGTTGCACATCTGGCGCAAAAGAAATGCATTCTATCTGTCCCTGTTCATTCATATATCGATGGGTGATGTGACGAGAGAGGTTCTGACGCACAAATTCCGTCAGCATATCCATGTCTTTGACTTTGTGTGCATACTCAGAAACGGCTTCCAAAATGGTATGCGAATCGCGGATACTGATGCCTTCTTTGAGAAGATTCCGTAGAATTTTGAAAAGTCCCTGCGCTGGTACCAATCCTGGAATGAGCTCCTCTACAAGTTTCGGTGTCCTAGCTGAAACACGCTCCAAATAGTCTGTCAACTGAGCACGGGTAAACACCTCATCCGCATGATTTCGAAGCACCTCTGTAAAGTGCGTTGATATCACAACGTTGATATCAACAACTGTATATCCTAGGGACTGTGCTCGCATTCTTTGGCCTTCCGGAATCCACAACGCATCCAATCCAAATGCAGGCTCATAGGTTTTCTTTCCTCGAAGATTGCCTCTGGCATCCCCTGGATTGATCGCCAGGAGCTGTCGTGGAACCACATCAAAACTGGCAACTTCTTCACCCCGAAGCAGTATTCTATACAGAGAGCCTTCGATATTCAGATTGTCGCGAACGTGAATTGGTGGTACCATCAACCCCAAATCTTCAGCCAGCTGAGTTCGAATCCGTTGGATTGAACGAATCAGATTGCCACCCTTCTTCTCATCAACCAAAGACACCAAGTCCATGCCCAACTCTAGGGACATCGGCTCTACAACCAACAGAGCATCAATCGGAACTTCCTTTTTCACCATCTTTTGCTCAAGTTCCCGTTTTTCCTTTTGCTTCTGGGCTTCGAGAGAAATCTTATCGTTCTTGTTCTGATTGAAAGCCATCAAGCCAACGGCACCGGCAATCGTCAAAAATGGAAACCGAAGACCAGGAATCATCGCAAAAACCAATAGTGAACCAGATAAAAACATCAGTGGACGAGCCCGACCGAACAGCTGGTCCGCAATCAATTCTGGCAAACGCTCTTCTTCTTCACCTGGTACACGAGAAATGAGCAAACCTGCAGAACCACTGATTACCAATGCTGGAATCTGCCCCACCAAACCATCACCAATGGTCAAAACGGTATAGGTCTGTAAAGCATCGGTGAACAACATGTCTTGTTGAACCACACCAATCAAAATTCCACCGATAATATTCACGATTGTGATGAGGATACCTGCGATGGCATCCCCACGAATAAACTTTGACGCACCGTCCATCGCACCGTAAAAGTCGGACTCTTTTGCCACGCTTTTACGTCTTTTCTTCGCCTCATCTTCATCGATGAGACCAGTATTCAAGTCTGCATCAATCGCCATTTGTTTGCCTGGCATCGCATCCAAGGTAAATCGAGCGGCCACCTCTGCAATACGCCCGGAACCTTTGGTGATCACAACAAAGTTGATGGTCACCAAAATCACAAAGACCACAATACCAACGACCGCGCTGTCACCAACTACCAATCGACCAAACGTTTCAATGATCTTTCCAGCCTGAAACTCTCCCCCGTCGGACAACAAAATCAAACGGGTAGTTGCAACATTGAGCGACAATCTGAACAAGGTTGTTCCAAGCAAGAGCATTGGAAAGATGGATAAATCAACTGGATTTTTGATGTAAATGGTGACAAGAAGTACCAACAAAGCCAAAGCAAATGATATCGACAGCAAAAAATCCATCAACAACGTCGGGATCGGTGCAATCATAATTAACAGCACACCGATACCAATCGAAACGAGGATTAAATCTTTTTGTTTTAAGAATTCTTGTAGAAACTTGGGCATATATACAACAGCTTAAATGGGACCACCTTTCAAGACTAATCAAAATGAG
>CALDQI010000073.1:0-2041 GCA_937911635.1 uncultured Pseudomonadota bacterium
ACAAAAACTTCCTCGATGCCACTAACGGTGTTGATTTTGCAGGTTCCAAAGGAGTAGTATCTATTCCAATGACAACAGGCATAAAATCTTCAGCACTAACTACTGGAAATTATGCATCTGGACACGATTTGTTCGAAGACGTAGACACTATAGAGGTCGATATGTTAATCGCGCCAGGTATGACATCTACTAGTGATCACACTACAGTGGTCAACGATCTGGTTGCAACTGCACAGACACTAAGAAAAGACTGTGTTGTAGTAGCGTCTGCACCTTCTAGAACAGAACGCAGTAACTCTCGATTTTCTAGCGCGATGTCGCGACCCAATTCATGACGTCCACCTGTTCCCAGACCACGACCATTATTGCCTGAACCATCTGTGGCAAGTTGGATACGATTGGGTGTTAAAGAGCGCTCTAAGTCTTGTGTATCTGTGTTGATGACTGCAAACTCTACACCAGTCAATCCATTTTGGATCATGCTATTCACGGCATTCCCGCCGCCTCCACCAACGCCGATAACGCGGATTCTTGCTCGTGGGATTTCATTTTCAATAAGTTCAAAGCTCATGGGAGACTCCAGGGAGGGAAGGGAGTATGGAAAGATGTTGGGGGGACCCGTTCAAGCGACGCTAGAAGAGGGCAAAGATTAAAACTAATTTAAGGGTTTGGCGATCGCGACCTTATCAGCATCCAAGTCAATTCGCTGTGGTGTGCTGAGATCCAATCCTTTCGAAACCATTTTTTTGAGACGTTCAATACGACTATTTGGTTCGTAGAAGCCCAAAGAAATTGTGGTTCCATTTCGAAGGATTACTTGAAAGCCAGTTTCCTGTTGGAAGTGTATCTCGCTGATGTTGTCTTCGCTACCCAATTCAGGTAAATCGAAAGCCTCTCTTATGACCAATGCATCTCGTATAACCATTTGTATGAGACCTGGTTGCTCAGTAGCCCAATTAGAAGGGATTCCAGTGAGGATTGGGTGGTTTACATCACTGCTATCAGCGACTCGGAATATATCTCCTTCCGTATCGACATACCACATGCGCTCAAGAGCCAGCAATAAGGTCGGCGTATACTCTTGAATCTCAATGTTGACAGTGCTGGGAAAGGTTCTGGATACAGAAGCTTCTTTCACCCAAGGATGTCGTTCAATCTGCTCCGCGGCCCACACTGTATCCATTAAAAATAGGTGCTGTGAATAGCGAAGGTTTGCCAAGTGACGGATAGATGTTTCAGTGACGCGTTCACTCTCTGTCACATTTAAGGTTTGAACCCTAAACATTGGAGAAGAGTACACCTCGTGACCAAAGAATGCAAACAACCCCATAAACATCAAGCCTGTGATTACACGAGGTAGCCGATGGGTAAGGTTGCGCCTTTGTATTGGGGAATAAGGGAGGGATGACATGAGGGGATGTGGTCTAGTGTGTTGATTAAAGTATAGTCGAAAAAATGGAAAATGGAGGATTTTTCTTGGAGAAATTAGGTTCGTTCCGTCGTTGCAGCCTGAAGCACTTGTTCCGTGAGGTCTTCGAAAGAGAGTCCGATGACCCGAGCGGCCATTGGCGTTAAGCTGGTTTCTGTCATGCCTGGAATGGCGTTCATTTCGAGAAACACAGGTATATCAGTCATATCAATGCTCACGTTTGGATGCTTCCCTGTACACGGAACGATGAAGTCGGCTCTGCATACACCACGCATACCGAGAACTGTGTAGGCTTCCTTTGCTTGCCTTTGAGCAGATAAAGCGAGGGATTTCGGAATCATGCTATCCGGTGCGATGACATCTTTTGGACTTTGGGGGGCAAGGTATGTGGTTTGACCTTTGGTATATTTTGCTTCCAAGTCAAAGTATTCGTTGTGGGGAATGATGGTGATGACAGGCAGTGCTTCACCGTCTAAGAGTCCAACGGTAATTTCAATCCCCGATACATATTCTTCAATTAGAAACTCCCCACCGATTTCTTGGCACTCTAGGATGGCGGCACTCAAGTCATTGTCAGTGTAACAGACCCAAACTCCAATCGAAGATCCACCG
>CALDQI010000074.1:0-9350 GCA_937911635.1 uncultured Pseudomonadota bacterium
CAAACCAGACAGTTTACTATCCAACCCATCGAGTATATCCTTGACAACCGGTTTGAGTTCCGAAGTTAAATAGTCCAACACTCCAATTTCCGCCAATGCAAAAGGATTGGACTGCATCAGCACTTTTCCATCTTCAAGGCTCAAACTCGGAGTCAGTACACCCTGTGGTAGTAGGCTTGCTACATCCATGGTGTATTCCTCATCGTTCACCAACACCAAGCTGGGATGAACCGACTCTAAGGATAACGACGCTGGGTACCACGGTTTGTGGTCGAGCGCCTTTTCCAGTTCACCGATAAACTCAGCCACCGTTCGATACCGTTCATCGATCGACACAGCACAGGCTGTACCGAGTACCTGAGCCACTTTACCAGGTAAGTATACAAAATCTCGAGCCCCACTTCGATGCCACTCTTGGACTTCTTCAGCCTTCTTTAATGCAAAAGGAAACCGTCCCGACAACAGCTGACCAGTCATCATCCCCAGTGCATAGATATCGGTACGCACGTCACACTGCCCCCCAGCCATCTGCTCGGGAGGAGCGTAAAATAGCGTTCCGGACCCACTGTGACCACCCCGCTGATCTTTCAGACTCGAAGAGATACCAAAGTCTGACAGTTTTACCGTACCGTCTTTGTTCATCAAAATATTTTGTGGTTTTAAATCTAAATGAATGATGTGATCACCATGCAAAGCCGACAATGCCGAACTTGTTTGTTGCATAATATTCAACGTTTGTTCTGCAGATAGTTTTCCACCCTTGGCAGCCAATTGTTCTTCTACATCACCGCCATCCATTACTTCCATGATCACATAGGGAGAGTCTGAACGAGTCTCAAGATGTCGAATCTGGAGTAGGTTTGGATGGTTCAATCGTTGACCCAGTGCAACTTCCTGTGCAAAACTCTCGATGATCTTAGGGTCTTTGGCTATCTCCGGTCGAAGGACTTTCAATGCGACTCGCTGCTTGACTTTGGGATCAACAACCTCATAGACCATTCCCATACCACCTTTACCAAGGGGAGCCACGACCGAATACCGTCCATCAAAAACAGTACCGGGAGGGAGTGCTTCAATATTCTCATCGGTTAAACGAACGACTTTGCCCATCATCGTCACACCACTCAGAGTATCATTCTCAGTATGCAGGTCGAAGTCTGGTACAAACTGCGTTCCACCTGCCAAGGTATCACTCGCCAAACTCTTTGCTTCGGTTTCCGATACCAACTGTGTGTTGCCGGCTAGGGTGTCGGGTCTGAGGTCATTCTCTACAGACTCAGTACCGGTAAACATCTGAGTCTCACCATCCAACTCGTCTTCCGTAGTGGCATCTCCACCATCGCGAAGGGAGAAGGCCTCGTCCCGGAGCTGATTGTACTGGTCTTCAGAAATCAGTCCACCATCGAACAGCTCTTTGGCTTCTTTCAGTTTTGATATCCAGGTTGACATGTGTATTCTCCGATCAAATCTTTTTAGAACAATCTAATGAATTGGTCGGCTGTTAACCATCCATTCTTTGGCACAGTCAATTACACCGAATCAACAACCACCGTAGCACCACCAATCTCAAAGTCCATCCCCTGCTGCAAGGGACAACCATCTCGAAGCCCCGCCTTTATACCAGCCATGTCCATCTTCTTTCTGCCGTAATTGACCACACAAGATTTGCCATCGATCACTTCCAATGCACACTGGTGGCGCATTTCGTCAAACTCTTCAATGATACCCCGTTGAAAGTTGGATAGACCCACACGTCCCCATAAAATGAGATGCTCTCGTTGTAGATAGTGCTTGGGCTGAGTGAGCAGGACACCAGCACCGCCATCAAAAATGGTAACTTCCAGTTCCAGCGTCTTACCGACATGTATCGTTGAACCATCAGTCAATTCTACAGGTCGCCGAGCAATGAGTTGCTTGCCATTTAACAGCGTACCGTTTGTCGAACGGCAATCCTCAATCATGACGGTGGTACCTGATTTGTAAATCGCAAAGTGTACACTGCTGATCATACCGATGGTCATGCGTTTGTTGTTCTGTACAACAGCTGGGTTGGCTCCCTTCTCCATGACAAAGGGTTCCAGAGCGATCCGCAAGTCGGATTTGCCTTTGTTCTTTCCAAAGACAACCCGCTCCTTCATACAGAGACTCAGTTTTCGGTCAGGCTGACCCCCGAGAATGAAGAGCAGTTCACATCTTGGCATACCGGGCATCATCTCAACCTCTTTGAGAATCATCGCCTTGTCAGATACCTGTACAACATGATTTGCCTTTGGACTCAGTCTGAACTCTGCCCACCTGCCACCACCAAGCAGTTTGGCTTGCATCGCATCTGTAGACCCCAGTTTCATATTGCCGACAATGTTCTCTGCTGATTGATGAATATGGACTTCTTGTGACTGCTGCTGTGAAAACACTTGGAAGTTAAACGGCGCACACACGTACTGAGTTGGATCACCCATATAAGGCACCACTTCAATTTCCATCGAAAAGGTGTACTGACCCGGTACCATAGGCACAAATGGCAACGATACGTCATTTACATCGATGTGTGAGACATTGTGGATAACCTTCTGCTTTTCATCCCCACCATTGAGTCTATACCGGAAACCGACCGACTTCAGCGGCAAATCTTCAAGGTTTGCCACCCGCAGCATCACCAAGCACTGCTGACCAGCCCCATATCCCTTGTAGGCATCGACATTGTAGGCAATGCGAACTGGAAATGTATCCCGATACTGGTAATCCTTGAGAATCTTCATGTGTTGGGCTTCCGAAATACCAAGTTGCTTACGCACTGCGGCAAGGACTTGCTTTTCAGACTCTTCCAAGAACCCATCATCCAAAAACTCCTCTACTTGTGACCGATATTGTGCCATATGCTTTGGATCGACCCGTTCTTCCACCAGCTGTATCGGTCTGCGGTTTTCATCGGAACACGTAAAACAGAACCGTTGACCGTGTGGATATTTGGTTTGACATTTTGGACAAATCATTGAGGTTCTCCAATAAAACTCTTTACCGTCTTGTATTATCGAACCACCTGCTTTTGCAAGATCTGATTCTGTTCGTCGAGGATAAGCGCCATCTTCGGGTTATCGTTGGTGTCTACAGCCACGACGAGACTGCGTATCTGCAACCCCGTTCGGTACTTGGAGAGCACCCCAGAGTCCTTGAGCCCCAAGTCTTGCATGGTTTGTTCATCGAGCACTGTCTGTAACGCAATCGAGGAAACATCGAGTTGCTCCCATACATCTGCCGGCAATCTATCCTGCAATCGCTGACGGTACTGTGCCAAGACGGACCCCGATTTGCTTGCTGAACCATAACTGGGGCGGGCATCCGGAAGTTCACGGTAGGATTTGATGAGGTGGGAATATTCTTCGCCAAATTCGCGTGTGGTTTGAGACACTTGAGCAAAGGGGGCTCCATACACGATAAAGGATGCCAAGGTGTTGTGGGTCATGGCATTGATGACACCATTCTCGTCCTGAGTTTCATGGAGTATACGCAGCTTCGCAGCGCGCAAGGCTTCCCCTACTGGTATGCCCTGATCCAAGAAGTGGTAAAAGTACTCGGCAACCGCATCCGCCGATGAGCCTTTGTGTGTATGCGTTCCAACCGCACCCCAAGCAATGATCGTAGAGCCCACAAAACAGCCCGCACCATGTTCTAGAAACTCCAAGGCAATCGATGGCGAATTTTCTCCCACCATGGCACCATAGCAAGCCTCTGCAAGTACGACTGCATGTTCTGCCACTTCGACTCCCGTTGGCGTAAGCGCTACTGGATGGCCACCATTTCCGTCTCCGTACCAGTCGGCTGCCATATCGCTACCGTGTACGTTGAACATGAGCCGTGACGGTATTCGAGACTGCAAATGCCCACTCACCGTTTCATTGACATCCGGCGGAGAAAGCAAGGTTGGTATGGTAGTCGATGCACTGTATTGCTGGACGGTATAGCGTGAAGGTCCTTCCCACACAGCCGCAGAAACGACCAAACCATTGTCCCATGAACTGGCTAAATCCTTGTGCAACCCTAATAGTCGTTGAATCAAGTCTGGATTGAGGGATGGAATTCGAGTAACCGGGATGTCATTGATGACGTGCCCCGTCATGCGCTCTTCTTTGCTGGGAGTACTCAGCATACCGTAGGGATTATCGGTTTCTACTTCCTCTACGCTCGCCATACCACCCTGAACTGGATTGTCCCATCGAATGTGCGGAATATCGGCATCTGTACCCAGCAGACAGACAGCTGAGATACGCTTTGCCTTCTTTTGCAGCTCAGCCTGTACCGTTTCCAAAGCGTTCTCCTTTTCGACCCAAATCACATCGCCGCGGTTGGCTCGGTGTACTCGATAGAAGATGCTTCGAAGCTGGTTCTTCGCAGACTTCGGAGCCACATACAGTACTTTATACAATGTACTCGGAGTCACAAAAGGATGATTCTCTGTGCGACTGTCTGTCCTTCTCTTGGTCGGCTCCACAGCTGTCTTGTGTATACCTGCACCAACATCATCGATGATTTTTGAACTGGGTTTGGTACCGGGCTCTATCCTGGTTCCACGACCAATCGTTGACTGGTAGGTGGATGTTTCTCTCTCGACACGAGTGCCGCAAACATGGCAGGAAAAGGCATAGGTCGACATCAATTCAGCGCCGCAGCTTTTACAGGTTGGTTTGGGCACCTCAGCACCACATTCTCCGCATCGGCGGTCATAGGACCGCAGCGTATGTCCGCAGTGTATACAGCTTGCCATGCTCACTCCTCTGAAGATGCGTCTTCGTCTACTACAGTTTCTTCTATAGACTGGTCGGCCGAAGATTCTGGGTTCTGTGCACCGTCTAAATCCGTTTGTATAGACTCAATCACCTCTACAACCTCTACAACCTCGACTTCAGATGTACCTTCTGGATCTTCAACAATCTCAGACACCACAAAGGTTTGACGATGCCATGCACCCGTACAGGTCACCCGTTTGTTCAAAAATGGCTGTAGTCCAGCATTGCTAAATGGGTTGTCGCCTTTGAGAAAAACAGGCACCAAGCCTTCCGCCACTTCCAAAAACGGCTGGGGACGCTCTGACTTACTGCCCTCGAAGGCTGTTCGGATGGACAAAACTCCTGTGTGTGTTGCGGCCAGCCCTTGCTCCCCGTTAACGATTGTCGTCATTGAGGCTTTCCACAGTCGAAGCAGAACTTGGGACCGATGTTGGTTGAACCACATGTGGCGCACACTAACTTGGCAGATGCTTTGGTGGCGGCTTCTTGTCCCGGTTGCGGTTCGGTATGAAAGCCCATCGGTCCTTGATTGACACTGGATTGACCTGCTTGGGGTTGCTGACCTTGGGGTGCACCTTTGCCTTGTCCTTGCTGAGCCTGCGGTTGACCTCCTGGACGGTTACCAGCGGCAGCTGCAGCTACATTGGACATGGACTGCATTGAAGAGTTCGACATGTCCCGAGCTTGAGCAGCAGCATCTTTATAGGCGTTAATCGTTTCTTTCTGCTGTTGCTGTTGGGTACCTGCAGCTGCAGCTGCAGCATTTGCAAGCGACTGCATGTTTTGTTGGGTGGCGGCATTTTGCATTTCCTGTTGACGCATCATACGTTCAAACATCTCATTGGACTGCTCGTTAATACGTTCATACATTTCTTGTTGCAAGCGTGCTCGTGCTTCGGCAGCATCTTCTTTGGTCTGGCTTACCGCAACATCTTTATCGTGTTCAGCGTTGATACGCGCCATATCAACTTCTTTGTCCATTGCTTTCATCGTTTGTTCATGTTGCTGCTTTTGAGCCGCTAAATCCTCAGCGATCTTTGCTTGGGTTCGCAACTGCTCCGTCTCTCGTAGCAGCGCGGCATCTAGATTGCTCTGCTCGATATCATTGTAAGCAGTATCTGCAAAAAGCTGGGTTTCAATACTATCTTTCTTGATCTTGTTCTTCGTTGCAGCCTGCATCAATGCAATCTCGTCCTGTGTTTTAGCTTGATTGAGATGGATACGGTTGTCGGAGTCTGCCATTTTCTCGTTGGTGCGGATGGTGCTGTCGACTTGTTGGTCTTTGACCCAGATGTTTTGCTCGACGGTTTGACGTTCCTTCTGGATTTCATGATCGAACTGCATGTTCTCCATGTCTTGACCGTGCTGCATATTGGTCTTGTCATCGGCGAACTGATCGGCCTGCTCTTGCTCGAGGATTTCACGGTTGCGAGCATACTGGGTTCGATTGTCGATGTGATCTTGTTCGTCTACGTGTCGATTCAAACGACGTCCCGCTTCGTCTTTACCAATGGCGGTGTTCACATCACGGTTGGTGTTGTGGATTTCCAGATTTGCTTGGGCATCTTCAAGTGCCACCCGGTTCTCGGCATCTTTCAAGTCGCGTTTATCCATCGCTAGAGCGTGATTGAAGGTGCTATCTTGCATGCGTTGGTCATGTGTGTTTGTAAGGTCTGCCGTTTGGGCTTCAAACTGCTGGGCATTTTCTAGCTTGCGCAGCTCGTCCGCTTGCTCCATTTTCAACCGTTCAAAGTCCATGTCTCGTTGTAGATTCTGACGTTCAAGCACCATTTCAAGCGCCATCTTTTCCACTTCCATCTCAGCCGCTTCAAGGCTCATCCATTCTTTGTTGAGTTCCAGTTGGTCCTTCTGCCGTTGTACATCGGCACGAGCATTGAGCAGCCATTGACCGTTTTTGTCTTTGACATCGAGCACCACAACCTTCTTCAATTGAAACCCGGTAATCTGACGCGTGAGTTTGTCGGCAATCTCATCTTGTATTGTACGGATACCGTTCGCTGAGATGGCTTCATTGGATGTCATACCTCGAACCGCACCAGCTGCAGCCGATGCAATCGCAGGTATAAGGCTCTCATTTTGCCCAAAGTCTCCCTGACCTTGTAACTGGAATACAACATCCAGTTCCAATTGATGACTGTCTGTTGTCGTAAGTGGCATTTCCACACCTTGACCAGCATGCGCAGTACGGACAGGCTGACGACTGGCACATGTACCGCAGAAACGGGCAGTATATGGAAGTTGAATACCACATGTCACACAGTCCGCCATCTTCGGAACTTCGTTTTGACCCAATTGCACATTCACGGTGTACATAGATGCGCCAGACTCTACGGTGGCGACGAAATGGAGACCGTAGAGGTTACCCAAATCTTCCGTAAGCGCTCGTACAATCCGCTTTTCAGCTTGGAAAAAGTCATCACCCGATTTCTTCAACACACTGTTTACGGTACCGACCACTTGCTTGTGCATTAGTGTGTACACATCTTGTGTGGTGACTTCGGACTTGCCCTTCACGACGGCTCCAAGAAACTTGTCGAGCTGCGCCGTTTGATCGGTGGACTGTACCAAGAAGGCCTGTACACGAACATTGATATGGTGTTCACGGTTGTCGCTCGTACGTACGACATTGGTGGCAAAGGGAATTGGGGAGCAATCAATCAAGTAAAAGGATGCATCTATACCTCCATTGACCCAACCAAAGAAGTTCTCAATCGCCCCTACCGCCACCTTGTGCCCTGAATGATGGATCGTCTCGGTCTTCCCGTCTTTCACCACGGCGCAAATCGTACCGGCGGGAACCTTGATCGACTTATTTCCCCAGCTCTTCTTCATGTCTTCTGGATCGACACGCTTTACGAACTCTCCGTCTCCTCGGTGCCACTCTCCGTTGCTAACAGAGCCTGTCATACCGACGGTAGCCTGTACCGCTATTCCACAGGTTCCACAGAACTTTGCATTGGGTTTCAGGCTCGCTCCGCAGGTATTGCAGGTTGAACTACCACTGATGGCGACAAGATTAAAACCGCAAGCACCGCAAAATGAGGTGCCAAAGGGGGATTCATATTTACATTGAGGACATTGAACTAAAGACATGATTGCTCCTACTGATTGAACCGTTGGTCTAATTAGTGTAATCGAAGGGACGATAATTAAACAAGATTAACAGACATTTTTTGAGTGACAGAAGTACTGTACTTTACATCAACCAACAACCGTGAAATAGGTCACTACGACAACGATGCAGAGGAGACCAATGATGAGTCCAACCCGAGACCTAGGTTGAGTACTCGAAAGCATCTGGTCAGAGCGTACTGTATCCGATGCTCGACAGGCTATTCGTAGCCCAACATAATTCATGCGTGTCTTTGGACTTCGAAAGCGACGGTGGGTTATTCGCAGTTGGTCCTTCTCAACATTCCACGCACCTCCCCGCATAACTCGAGTATCACCATTGGATGGTCCAGTTGGATCCGTCTTTTGAACATGGGTGTACATTCCAAAGTAATCCCATACCCACTCAAAAACGTTCCCCTGCATATCATACAGATGGAATGGATTCATACCCTTGGTACCAACTGGTTGCGTATGTCCCTCACTGTTCTTTTTGTACCAAGCTAAAGTCTTTACAGATTGGGATTTAGGAGTCGGATGTCTCGTTCCTTTTGCACAATATTCCCACTCTGCCTCTGACAATAAACGATACCCATTCGCTCGCCAATCACACACTATCGTACCAAGTTTGTTTTTATAGACAGGATTCAATTCATGTAATATCGACAGTTGATTACAAAACTCAATGCATTCACCCCATGTAACACTGTCAACTGGATATTCCGGCCAAACAAATTGGCTGGGGTTTCCCTTCTTGCCCATCACTTGTTCCCACAACCATTGAGGTACTGGGGTTGTTCCTACATACAGATCTTCAGTCAAACGAACTGTTGAAAAGGGTTTTTCATTCTCACTTACGCCATCTTGTTCGACGCTTCCGAAAACAAACCATCCAGAAGGTACTCGGACAAAAGAATAACTGCGCTCTATTTTTGAGTACCATTTATGCTCTTTCAATGAGAAGGTATTGTCAGGGTTAATCGATTTAGATTGTCTCTCTCCCTCAGCCTTTACATCAATGAGAAGTTTTTCAAACTTTCGTCGATACATCCTATCACGCTCAGCTTTCACTCTCTGCTTCTCTTCTTCTTTCCAAGCGTCCCTCTGTATACATAATTTCTGGTACTCATCAGCATTTCTGCGTATGTACGATTCCAAAGTGGTCTTTTTCTGTTCAAAAGGGACCTGATGAATGTCTGCTACCTGCTTTTCTACCCGGGATAAAAATGAACGAAAAGGCTGAAACGCCGTGGTCTTTGACTGTTCCAATTGAACGTTGTGCTGAAATTGTTTTAACTTGTTTGTTAAATCGACAATATCTGCTTGTATTTTTTTTCGTCGAGTCTCAGCCGCAGATTTATTTCTATTGCGACGTTCTTCTTCTTCAATACGAAGTTTATGCTCTCTGAGTTTCTTTTTTTGCAACTGTTCTTG
>CALDQI010000075.1:0-9876 GCA_937911635.1 uncultured Pseudomonadota bacterium
GATTCACCAGAGCCACTGGAACCATCCACCCAAACTTTGGCACCTTCACAGTGCACCCATTCAGATGCATCTCCAACATATTGTTCCATCAATTGGAGGTCCCCAGTCGTAAAGATGGGGATGTAGTAGGCTACACGAAACTGTAAGTCGTCAATCGCGTGGTAGAGTTCTGGAAAGGATAGATTGACTCCTGGGACAGCCAATATCTCTGAAACGCTGGTGATGCCTGCAGCATGGAACATTGAGACCTGTTCTTCTAGATTGGCTGCAATTTGAGCGTCCGTAAATTGGGATACCATGAGTGGAGAGATGAGTTCAATGGCTCCTTCTTGGAGAAAACCCGTTGGCTCACCAGACTCATCCGTGTGAACGATTCCACCTGTTGGAGGTACAGTGTCTGAAGTGATTCCAGCAAGTTCCATCGCTTTGGTGTTGACCAACAGGCTGTGCCCAGCAGAGTCAAACAACGCAACAGGATAGTCTGCAGATACTTCATCTAATATCACTCCATTTGGATTGTCGATGGTACTTTTTATCCATCCATACCCAACGATCCATGGAAGGTCTGGTTCTGTTTCCACATAGTTGGCCAGCTTCGCTTTGATGCTGCTCATTGTTGATGTCCCGACTAGGAGAAGTTTGTCCGAGACAAAGGAGCCGGCGAGTAGATGTGTGTGTGCATCGTGGAAACTGGGTAGCACCACTCTACCATTCAGATCGATTTCTCGCGTGAACACAGCGGTCTCGTTTGGCGGTTCAATAACGATGCCTTCGTGTATGTACAGTGTGTCGATAGACTCCGACCCCGTTAGAATAGTTCCATTGTATAAGACCGTATCAATGGTGACGGATTGCGGTTTGTCTGCTGTGCAGGAAAGGCAAAGAGATAGCAGAACGGTTTTGGGTATGGTTTGGTATTGCATAAAGACTTGGCAACTAAGGTGTGTTTGGTTATAGTATATCCACTCTGCACCCGTGGCTCAATTGGATAGAGCATCGGACTTCGGATCCGAGGGTTGGGGGTTCGAATCCCTCCGGGTGTACATTTATTGAAAAGGTCGTTGTTTGTTGAACAACGACCTTTTTCTACTTTTGGGCGAAGTGGTACTGTCTGTTAACATAGGAACCCTTACCTCACTGATACCCAACCCCAATAGGATTCATCGAGACAATTAAGAGGTCCTCATTTTCTCTACGGACTTCTAGAGTGTCAAATGTAGCGAATGATGTGGGTTCAAACCGGTTTGGTACACGCTTCGTGAGATGAAGCATCCTGTTCATTGGACTTTCCTTGAAAATTAACCTGTGCTGCGCTAGATAGACTCAACATGTTTTTTTATATTTAAAGGAGTGACTGATGAATCGCCAAGACAGATTTGATGGACTCGCAGACCGAAATGACTCGGTATTGAGTGGGAATCCAAAAGCCATTGCCAAGCATCATGATGCCGGTAAACTAACCGCTAGAGAAAGAATAGATCAATTGTTGGACGCTGGTTCATTTCAAGAGTTGGACCGATTTCGCCGACACGACTGTCATGATTTTGGGATGGATAAGAAGCGTCCTTTGGGGGACTCCGTTGTCACAGGCTTCGGCAATATTGACGGTCGATTGGTGTATGTGTTTGCTCACGACTTCACCGTCGTCGGTGGTTCTCTCTCTAAGGTTCATGCCCAGAAAGTTTGTAAAGTCATGGATTTGGCAGCTCGAAATGGGGCGCCCATTATTGGCTTGAATGATTCAGGTGGTGCTCGGATTCAAGAAGGAGTCGCTTCTCTTGGTGGATATGCGGATATCTTCTTGCGCAATGTGACATCTTCTGGGCTGGTCCCACAGTTTTCCTTAATTATGGGCCCATGTGCTGGTGGCGCCGTATATTCACCAGCCTTAACTGACTTTATCATCATGGTTCAAAAAACTTCGTACATGTTCATTACGGGGCCAGATGTCATTAAAACGGTGACCAATGAAGATGTAACCAAAGAAGAGTTGGGTGGTGCAGATACCCATCATTCGCTGTCGGGAGTAGCCCATTTCTCTGTACCAGATGACGAAGCCGCACTTGCCTTGATGAGAGAGTTGATGTCGTTTGTTCCCCAGAACAATTTAGAGGAAACTCCTGCACTCACCACCAGTGATTCTGGAGAGAGAGTCTGTAGCGAGTTGGATACATTGGTCCCAGATTCAGCCAACCAGCCCTATGACGTTAAAGATGTCATCACCAGTGTTGCAGATGATGGGTATTTCTTAGAAGTTCAACAAGATTATGCCCAAAACATTGTCATTGGGTTCATGCGTATAGATGGTCGTTCCATTGGGGTTGTGGCCAACCAACCGATGTTCAATGCCGGTGTGTTGGATATCAATGCTTCCGTAAAGGGCGCCCGTTTCGTTCGATTCTGTGATGCCTTCAATATTCCATTGTGGGTGATTGAAGATGTGCCTGGTTTCCTACCAGGGAAAGACCAAGAGCATGGTGGTATCATCCGGCACGGAGCAAAGCTGTTGTTTGCCTTTGCTGAGGCAACCGTCCCTAAGGTGACCTTGATCACTCGTAAAGCATACGGCGGTGCCTACTGCGTTATGAACTCTAAGCACATCCGTGCAGACCTCAATTTCGCGTGGCCCACTGCAGAAATCGCTGTGATGGGTGGTGAAGGCGCAGTCAACATCATTTATAGAAAAGAGTTGACGGCTTCAGCAAATCCTGAGGCAACCCGTCAAGAGAGACTCTCTGAGTATCAAGACCAGTTCTTATCCCCATATTTAGCCGCGGACTTGGGATATGTAGACGCTGTGATTTATCCTAGAGAAACGAGACAGGTGCTGTCTAAGGCATTTGGCTCTCTCAGCAACAAGCGAGACCGTAATCCATCCAAAAAGCACAGTAACTTGCCTCTGTAATCCCTTTTGATTTGACTAAAAGGTGTGATTGAGATAAGTTGCTGGGGTTAATCACTTAGTTATTTTATTTCAAATATTTGGAGTTTCGAATGGTTCGTATTCGTTTAGCCCGTTTGGGTCGTAAAAGACGTCCTTTTTATCGTGTTGTAGTTGCTGATTCACGTTCCCCACGTGACGGTCGTTTTATTGAAATTGTAGGTACTTACAATCCAATGACAGATCCATCAACTGTAGAGCTGAAAATGGATGCCATCAAGAAGTGGCAAGGCGAAGGGGCGCAAGCTTCTGAACGTGTAGAAAAGTTGATCAAGCAGTTCGAGGCAACGAATGACTGAAGCAGAACGCGTAGAGAATGCGCTTCAACACTTGCTTTTGCCATTGTTGACACACAAAGACTCCTTTGCACTCAATATCATTGAAGGGAAGTCCGTTGTTTTGGTTGAACTTACCCTAAACAGTGAAGATTGCTCTTATTTAAATGATGGAGAGAATTCTTTGTTCCAAGCGATCCAAAGATTGGTTTCTGTAGTTGGAAAAGAACGCAAACTATCGTTGGACTTGATTGAAGCACAGCAAGGCGAATAAGTTTTAGCAAGATGCAAAGTTCATCCGTTGAGTTTCACAAGAGAACCCCAGAAGGCTACCTAAGATTGGGAAGCGTTTCTGGGGTCTTTGGTTTTAAGGGGGAAGCGAAGTTTTTCCTGTACAATCCCAAAACAGATTTGTTTGGGCAGTGGTTGACCGTTTTCATTTTGGCAGAGAAGTCCGTAGGCCAATCTGTCGAGGTGTACTTGAGAAAGGGCTCTGGAAAGCGAGTCGTTGGTCAGGTCAAAGAGAATGGAGAGATCATTCAAGACGAGAAGCGTATTCGTCAGCTAATGGGAACGGAACTACTGCTTCGTGAACAGGACTTACCTTCATTGGGAGAGGAAGAGTTTTATCATCATCAGCTGCTTGGATTGCCGGTGGAAGATGAAGCCGGGACTCATATTGGTACCGTGATTGAGATTACTCAAGGAGTCGTGGACGTCTTTACGATTCGTCGCAAGGGGTCCAAAGAGCTTTTGTATATCCCTTTTACCAAGCAACATGTGCTGATTACGACCTTGGAGAGGATGGTCATTAAAAGCTATGATGTGTCAAAAGAGTCGGATTAATTGTGAAAATCGATATCATTACTCTACATCCAGATATGTTTGGTCCTTTACAGAGCAGCATCATCGGCCGAGCTCAAGAAAATGGCATCGTGGATATTAATCTGATTAATCTTCGCGATTTTGGTTTGGGACGCTATCGTCAGGTGGATGATACTCCGTACGGCGGCGGCGCTGGGATGGTTCTGCGCGCAGATGTTATAAAAGCAGCCGTTGATTCAGTTCGAACGAAGGATTCAAGAGTTCTTTTGATGGATCCGATTGGTGTACCGTTTAAGCAGTCCAAGGCACAGTCACTCACGATGGAAGACCATCTGATTTTCATTTGTGGCCACTACGAAGGGGTGGACGCTCGGATTCGAGACACGGTGACAGACGAGTTGATTTCAATTGGGGATTTTATTTTGACCGGTGGAGAATTGGCGACGATGGTAGTTGTCGATTCAGTAGTCAGACTCATTCCCGAAGTACTTGGGAATCATGAGTCACTGTCGGAAGAATCATTCAACAATGATTTGCTCGAAGCACCTGTGTACACAAGACCATCTGAATTCATGGGAATAACGGTTCCGGATATTTTGTTGAGTGGTCACCACAAGAAAATTGAAGAGTATCGAAACGCCGAATCCATTCGTTTGACAGAGAAGCATCGACCGGATTTGCTGAAGAATTCTTGACACGATGCTGTAGACGAGATAGTTAGGGTATCATATTGAGCCAAACTGAGTTTGGTTCCCAATTTACCTTGAGGAAATCATGACAACAATCGCAGAAATTGAGAAAGAATTGGTTGCTGAGTTCAACGCGAATTCCAAACTTGAATGCCCCCGCATTGGTGACCGCGTCGCCGTTAAATTTGAAATCGCTGATGGCGATAAATCTCGTGTAAAGACCTTTGAAGGTTTGGTCATCGCTATTAAAAATGGTGGAAACCGAGTCACATTTACTGTTCGCAAAGAATCTTTGGGTACTGGTGTTGAGCGTATCTTCCCATTGCATTCACCATACTTAAAAGACATCATTGTGAAGAAGCATCACAAAGTTCGTCGTGCAAAGTTGTACTATCAACGCAACTTGAGTGGAAAGAAGGCGCGTCTCAAGCAGATTTTCAGAAAGTAAACCGATTCATCGGGTTCAGACAAAACAGCGATTCGTCGCTGTTTTTTGTTTTTTAGCCTAGGTTTGGTGTCGAGTGTGCAAATGATGAATGACAACAGTTGAATTAAATGAGCCCGAACATAGATAGAATCAAACTGAATCGGTGAGGGTGAACTGTCTAGAGAAATTGGAAATCAATACGAGAGACTCGCTCTGCAATACTTTGAATCCATCGGATTGATCTTTATGGCGTCCAATGTTGTGGTGAACGGAGGAGAGGTGGATTTGTTAATGCAATCTGAAGTTGACATAGAAGGCGAACTGAGGATCGGAGAGCTGTGCATTATCGAAGTGAAAGGCCGTACAGTCAAGTCGGATTGGAACGATGAGGTTGTTTCGCCGAGAAAAGCAAAACGGTGGAGGGTAGCGGCTCAACATGTGCTTTGGCGTTTGGAGGATGGAGAATGGAATACTCCTTTGGCTATGACGGGAATTCAGTTTGTTTTGGTACGCATCGAAGATCATATGGTGGAAGTGAACTGGCATGCCATGGATTTGGATTTGGGATAAAGATCATTGGGAGGGCTGATGCTGTACATTGTTGCAACACCAATTGGCAATATTAGAGATGCGTCTGAACGGATGAGAACCGTTCTGGGTTCGGTCGACTTTATTTTATGTGAGGACACTCGAAGAAGTAAAAAACTTCTCCAAATGCTGAATATTGAGGTGCCTCATCTGATTTCTTGTCATGCCCATAATGAACAGGCCCGTGTTGAAAAGGCGATGTCTGAGTTGCAGTCCGGAAAGATTGGAGCCTACATTTCGGATGCAGGTATGCCGGCAATATCTGATCCTGGGATGCGGATGGTTCAGGCTGCACATCAGATGAATATACCGGTGGTACCGATTGCGGGTCCGTCAGCTGTGAGTACCGCGATTGCCGCGAGTGGATTTGAAACGCCACCATATCACTTTCTGGGGTTTCCACCACGTAAATCCAAAGCCTTGCACCAGTGGCTGATTCAAGTCAGTCAGTTTGATGGGGTCTTGGTCCTGTTTGAGGCTGGGAATCGATTTGGGGGACTGGTGAGTGCACTCCAAGGTACGATGTCGGATAGAGAGATGTGCCTGTGTAGAGAGTTAACGAAAACACACGAAGAGATTGTGCGCAAACCGATTGGAGAGTTTGATGCGACAAATGTACTGGGTGAGGTCACACTGGTCATTGGACCTGGGATGGCACTGAAAACATCCGAGCAAAGTCAGAAGGGGATAAAAAACGTTGCCCAGTTACTTGGTGCAGAATGGGGGATGTCCAAACGAGATGCCTACAATCTATTGATGACCATTAAACCGGAGGAGCCATGATTTGGAGCATGGTATTTGGGTGCACAGAGTTTCAATCGTTGGTGATGTCCGTATGGCCAATTGATTATACGGCACCGGCTGTGGAGGCTGGCATCGCCGAGTCAACGGTGACAGTGTCTCCCGTGTTGTCTAACGTGCCACAGATCACTGATGTGGCATTTATTCAGAACGCTCCGGATACACTCTTGTTGACCCAAAAGGAAGGGGCTCTCGTGTGGGCGAATCTTGGTACCAAAAAAATGACGACCGTCCACACATTTGATGTTCGTACAGCCTCAGAACAAGGCTTACTGAGTGTAGCGATCCATCCAAGATTTACTGAAAATGGCTTGATATACCTCCATCGAACCCCAAATGATGGAGCTGCACGAACCGAAATCGCTGAGTATAAATACGATATATCCGAACAGACGATTGAACAAACACGAATACTGTTTGTCACTGAGCAGCCCTTTCCAAATCACAATGGCGGCGCCATTCGATTTGGTTCAGATGGCCATTTGTATGTTGGACTTGGAGACGGGGGATGGCGGAACGATCCAAAGGCGAATGGCCAAGACTTCAGTTCTCCATTGGGTGCGATTATTCGGTTAAACGTAGATGCTGAAACCATCATTCCATCAGACAACCCCTTTGTAGGTGTGCAAACTCATCCGAATGTTAAAGGCGATGCTCAGAACGATTTACTATGGATCACCGGTCTTAGAAACCCATGGAAGTTTTCAGTGCTTCCAGATGGTACAGTCATAATTGCCGATGTCGGCCAAAATGCGGTTGAAGAAATCTCCATCGCCAAAAGGGGCGACAATCTAGGGTGGAACGTTTGGGAAGGAAATGAATGTTTGGAGAAGAACTGTCAGCAAGAAGATGCTCAGGGAAAGTCTTTTGTATTCCCAGTTCATACGTATCCTCATTCTGAAGGACAAAGCATCACTGGTGGGATGGTATTGTCTGGAGAGCATTCACATCAAGGGCAGTATATGTTTGGTGATTTTGTGACTGGTAAGGTGTGGTTACTCTCCGATTGGGACACAACCCCTCGTGTAGAGCTGTTGACTCAACTGGGATTTAATATCTCCACGTTTGCCCAGGATTTTAGCGGGGGAGCATACGTGGCGGATTTTGGTCCGGGGGTCTTGTATCGATTTGAGTTTCCGAAATGATGCTGATATGGTGGGTTTGGACTCTGGTCTGCCTTTTTGTCGTTATTGTTGATGTCATTCGCATTTTGGCTCCGCTAAAACGTTGGTTTTTCATAGCACTGAGCATGCTGACTGTCCGTCTTGTATATTTGCCGTTGGATTCTCAAGATGTTGTTGGGCATTCAGCTCAATATTTAGATGTATTTCACGGTCAATCCCCAACCGTTGGAGACTCTACATTTTATCCGGCTCTCCAAATCGTTTGGTTTCTGTTTGGTAAAGTGTCTTTTGGATTGATGGAACCTAGACTGCTCAGTGCATTTTTAGGCGTCGTATCCATTTGGTTGCTCTCTGTTCGAATGAAGTCGTTTGGTTCATCCGACAAACCAATGGTCCATTGGCTACCAATGGTGTGGTTGTTCTTGTTACCAGAGCACATCTTTTGGTCTCATTCGATGTACAATGTGGTGTTTCCATTTGTGCTGTTAGCGCTATCTGTCCGGTCTGCTCAGATGAAACACTGGTACATTTTGAGCGCCGCTATGGCGCTGTCGGTGGCCTGCCGTATGGAAACGGTGTTGTTTTGGGGTATGCTGCTCTTTTATCTTCCGATTTGGAATTGGCGTGTGATGCTGCAAGTTACCCTAGGAACCATCATATCCCTATTGCTTTTGTCCTCTATGCAGATCCCTGGTGATGGCGAGTATTGGGACTCCATTGCCCACAATTGGTGGTTCGTCACATACTACACGCCCTATGCCATCGCACTGGTTGTTGCTGCACTGACAGTAAACCGACAACATTGGTCCCTCTTTGGATGGTGTGTTCTATGGTTGCTTGGACACCATATTGCCTTGAGTACCTTCAATGACTTTTCCAGTCGTCACGTTTTGGTGGTCGCAATTGCTGTGATGATTGTATGGTCTGATATTCTTGGAGAGCAAACCCGCAAATGGGCTCGATATTTACTGATAGTCGGGATTGTATTTAATGGGGTGCAGCTCTGGTCAAAGAGGGGACAGTTACTCCTTGATGAGTCTAAGTTTCAAGAGTCTATTCAATCTGTATCTTCGACTGGAATCCCAAATTTGACTTTGCAACAAGCTCAAAGTCGTGGCTGTGCCTGGATTGTGGAAATGGAGCCAATATCTCTGCATCCAACTCAACCGGTTCGTTCTCATTTTAATTTACTCAATCCTCTAGAGGTCAGCGGGCTGATGATGGAGTATGGGTGTATTGACTGGTGTTATACCATTCAAGATTGGGGGTGGACTGAATTGGGGGTCCAAGATAGAGCTGAACGGATAGAACAAATGTATGAGTGGTTACCCGTGGCAACGGTTCGTGAAGCAGATTCGGTTTGTTTATTGCGTTCGATGGTCACAGATGTCGACTCTCTAGATATGAATATTGAACACGTCCATTAACTGTCCGGAATTCTGATGATTGTCGTTTTTATGTTACGATCGTTGTATTCATTGGAGGGTAAGTGAATTACAGTTCGGGTCCGATAATCCCATACACCATTCAAAAATCAGAATTTACCATGATCAAGTACATTGAGCGTAGTTTACTTGGAACGTCGCTGTGGTTCGATTGGGTTGTTCTGAAGTCTTTGATGCTTTCCTGTACATCGATTGTGGTTGAAAGAACTGGAGTAACCGCTAGACGAGCGCATCATATGATTTGGAATGCCTTTGTTGCAGCCGTGGATGGAGATGATCGATCTCCCGTTGTGCATGAGGTTCAAATGGTGCTGCACTCTATTCCACCAGATATTCGTCCCATATTTATTGGTCGTACGATGATTGCAGCAGACATTCACAAGGGCAGTACTGTAAAGGTTGCCGAATCAAACTTTCAAGAGTGGCTACAGAGAGATGGCAACAACATCTTTGGTGGATACCGTTTGCTGAGTGATTTCACAACTGAGACGATATCGTAAGGCCTGTTGTGGGACAGATGTAGACAGATGTATAGAGCATCAGAGCATAGGGTATAGAGTGTTGAGTCTCACCAATCTCCAACGATTCCAAATGGTCCAAAGATACCGTCAATACCCGTTCCGCTGATTAGCATGTGGTCTTCGAGATAGCCTGTCGAATCCATAGAGATCTCTCGAATGCCGTTGTATTGACCGATGTAGACGTTACCATTGTGTGGAACGATAGAAAAGGGAAGTTGACTGGAGTAACTCAGAGTGAGC
>CALDQI010000076.1:0-4085 GCA_937911635.1 uncultured Pseudomonadota bacterium
CTTCGGCTCTGGATGCCCAAGAGTTTGGAGGTGGTTTGGGGGCAGAGTGATTATTAAAGGTACCGGCGACCACTTGAATGGCAGAATGCAGTCCGACATCATCAACGATATCTACAATGTGTATAGAATCTTCCCAAAACATCGTGAAATAGGGTTCGACCATTTTGTCTTTTGCTGGTAAATTGAGCCAGATTTGGAAAAGTTCGGTGGGGTTGGTTGTTGTGGTGTTGACCAATGGAAACATCTCTGAATGAACCACACCCTTTCCCGCGGTCATCCACTGTACATCCCCCTTGCCAAAACGGGCTTTTGCCCCCAGAGAGTCTGAATGATCGATGTACCCTTGGCGACCGATGGTAATCGTTTCAAAGCCTCGATGTGGATGTGACGGGAAACCTGGGATTTTAGCACCGTGATACATAGACCAACCGTCTTTTCCAGAAAAATCACTGCCCACATTGCGTCCGATTAGTGAAGTGGACACCCCCAAGTGACCGTCTCCTCGGGGGTATTTGTCTAGATGATGAACGCAAAACAAAAATGGATCTAGGGTGACCCAAGGCATTTGTAGGGGAACTTGGTTTAGAATGGTCATGAAGACTCCATATTGCTCGTACAGTAGACTAATAAGGCAGCTACGAAAAAATTCAAGTGTACATCGATCGAACCATTCGACCCAGTTCTCGCTTTGGATTGAACCATTTGTGGGTTACACTACATCTGAAGGCAACATTTGGAATGGGGTGAATCATGATGGGGGTACTTTGGATTTTGATATCGTGTTCTGAGTACAACTTAGCCACAGACGGTGTGAAAGATCTTGGATCTGACGACGTAGATACCTCTGAAGAGTCTGCGAGTGATACAGCTGGGTATACCGATTCAGGAGACACACCTGACGAAGCGATTACGGAGACGGATTCCGAGCCCAGTACTGAACCGGTAGAAGATGATGGACTCAATGAGCCAACGTTGGAAACAGATGTTGGTTATGACCCAGATTCTGGTTTGAACTCAAACTTGGGTAATGTGGTCACCATTTTGATGGCGCTCTCTGAGCAGTGGATACCAGAGGAGACGGCGCGGCAACTCTTGATCAATTCTGTTGATTTTGCGACAGATGTTCCAGACCCTGCTATTTTGGTAATTCGAGACGACAATACCAATGGAGAGGATGAAGATGACCCCATCAACATCTCCAGTTGGTTACAAAGTGTGGGCTATTCTGTTACATTTATGCAAGAGCCTACCGACGGTATAGAACAGAGTGACTTGGCCGGATTTCATGTGGTCATCTTCTCCAATCCAGGTCATCCACCAGATGATGATTCTACGATTGATGCTCTATACTCATTTTCCAGTCAGGGCTATGGAGTCATCTTGCAAGGGGACGATATGACCCGCACGACCAATCCAAATATGGAAGCGATGACCCGATTGATTGGTGTGGACAATGGAACGTCTTATTATGGGGTGAACATCGACAACAATAGTGGCGAGGCGTATTCTGTGCGATTGGTTCCATACAACGTTCTCAACACGAACATTACCGCAATCAATTTTCCCTATGGCAATGATATCGATTCGACAACTCTAGCATCCAGTAGCGTCTATGTTGCCGCCTGGACAACAGTTGAAGGCTCGCAACATCCTGAGAAACCTGCGATCACAGCGTATTCACCTAGCCAAACGGTCTTTCAATAATCAACTTTGTACGTTGCAATGCACTTTATCAAAGAATGTATTCAAAAGGGAAAAGATGATGTGTCCACGGATACTCTGGTCTTTCAGCCTGTGTTCATTCCGTGAAAATACGGACGATACTGCTGGAAATGATGGTAGAGGTGTTGTCGATTTTGGCAACAGTTATTTTGTCCAGGCATCGATGAACCCAGTTGCAAAAGGTTCTAGATCCAGTCCCAATGTATATTGAGTCTTTTTATTAAAGGTGACTCGAGGAACTTCTGGTACAAAAGTCATCCCTCCGTAGTCTGTTCGTTCCGCATAAATTTCATATACGAGAGTAGCAGCCTGCTGTCCGACCCCAAAGCGGTCTGGTGTAACACTGAATAGAGCACCGGCTTGCGCCAATAAATCAGAATTGGTCAATACTGGTAGCCGATTTCGATTGGCCATCATGATGAGTGTATGGAAGTTGTCAGGAGTAATAAAAGTTGAATCTGGCATCAGCCAAATGGCATCCACTTTGGTGTGGATCGCACTCATTTCTTTCCGCAATTCCGTATTGGAATTGAGACGAATAAATTCGAGTTCATACCCCATACCTTCTGCTACTTGACTGGCATCTGCAGGCCCTTCAATAGCACTGCCATCTGTGATAAACACACCAATGGTTTTTACTTTTGGGAGGAATACGCGTATTTGAGCCAGTGTGACTTCTGCGGAAGGTTGTCCAGCAATCCCTGTGACTTTATCCCCATAGATACCGTATTTTACAGGGTCATGAACCATGGAGTATACGCAAGGTATATAGGGTAATTCTTGTACGGCTATGTAAGCAGACTTCGCACCGATGGCAAAGATTGCTGGTGGCGGATCCGACGCAAGATCTTGGGTGATCTTCATAGCCTTTGCTTTATTGCCTTCCAGGTGAAATACTTGTACCTGTCCTTGATAACTATCAACAAATGCCTGGGCGGTTTCTTGATATTCTGGAATGGAATCGCTGATCAACACAACGGCCGCATCTCGAGCGAAGGCTGATACACAAAGAGAGAAGAATAACGAAAGCATAGCAAGCCTCTACATACGACGAACTTGAACAGTGAGAATTGGGTCACCCTTTTGAACGGTGATGGATTTATAAACAGAGGTACCGCTTTTGGGATCTTGGACTTCTATTTTGAGTGTTCCAAGTGGTAAGGTAACGCTTTTCTTAGCACCCGTTTTTGTAATCTCTCTGCCGTTATATAGAACTGGTAAGCCTCGTGTTCCAGAGTCGACACCAACCATTAAATAAAAGGTGTGCATCACCACTTTTGGTTTTGGAGTGATCTTTTTTACGGGTTCGGATGGCGATTTTTGAACACTCGAAGCTGATGAAGTTTTTTCTGAGCTCTTTGAGAGTGACCCAGCTGACGTGGCTACGGGGGTATTTGAAGCAGGTCGGCTAGATTTGTTGGACTGTGTTGATCTAGATGAGTTTGATTTTGAAGACGACTTTGGCGCTGAAGGGGAAGGTTTTTTAGATGAGGTTTGGACTTTCGCTGTAGCAGGGGAAGATTCATCTACGCTTGCCGCAGTTGGATTGGGAGCATCTATTGTTGGAGTGACCGTTGGATTCTCAATGGGGTCAACAGGGATCGCAGTCGTTTTCTTTGGGGATGAGGGTGGGCCGACCTGAGTAGGCGACAACTGAGGCTGAGTAGTGTTGTTGTTCAGATGGGTAATGGTGGCAAAACCAATGCCAAAGAGTAAAATCCCTCCAAGTCCCATCCAACCATATTGAACAGTTTGTTTGACTGTGACCGTTGGCTCTGACTCCGACTCCGACTCTGATTCCTCATCAGGGAGGCTCGGTCGCTCTCTTTTCAGTGTGGTCGCAATGCTTGGATTGGTTGTGTCGGTATATGTGAGAGGATGGATGGGTATCTTATTTTGACTTGCCAATGTGGCGTGGGTTTTGTATTGTGTCAGTCTATCTGCGATCGCTTCTACACGTTCAGGCATACTTTCTCTCAAGAACTGAGCCAGCTCTGCCGTGCTAGCCATTCCCCCACAGGCTACACTGGCTTGATCAATCGCTTTTGCCATTTCACCAGCGGAGTCAAAACGTTCTTTGGGAGACTGTGTTTTGACGATGTTGAAGATGGATTGCAACAACTCTGGTTGAGGATGATCGGGTGCCTCTGGAAGATCTGGAATGTCAACGGACATGATCTTGTGCATAATTTGGATTTCATTCAATCCGTAAAAAGGTCTTCGACCTGCGACCATTTCATACAGCATCAATCCCACTGCGAATAAGTCGGCGCGACCGTCCACAGCCCCAACACTTGGATCTATTTGTTCCGGTGCCATGTAGGCAAATTTGCCTTTGATGGTGTGTCCCACTGTTTGATCCA
>CALDQI010000077.1:0-4987 GCA_937911635.1 uncultured Pseudomonadota bacterium
GGCCAATCAATCGTACGTTCTCTGTAAAACAAAGATTTTTGGTCTATCGATTTCTGGAATCGTGCACAAAAGTCTTCGACCAAACGTCTGCCAACATCGCAAGTGATTGTGGCAAAGACTATGACTTTGAACAGACAGACAAACTCACAACAATGTTCAAGGAAAAGAATGAGTCCCTCGAAGACCTATTGGTTGGGCGCAGTTACTACGTCTTGAAGTATTTTGTAGGCATGGATGGAGATCGAAAGAAATTCTATACTCATCGGACAATCTCTGGAGATGTTGACGCTCTCAAACAAGACTTCATGGATAGCTATACAAAAGGATTTGTGAAACAATTCGCTCCACAGATGTACCCAAGAAAAGTCGTAAAACCAGTAAGTACAACGGGGTATGGCTTGGTTCGAAAAAGACACTCTGATGGTACCATACGAATTCACATCTGCGGTAATATTGGAATCATTGAGTCTAGACAAAAGGGAGCTAAAACATCAGATACCGTACCATTTTGTGCAGTGATTCTAGAAAATGGAGAATTACTGATGCGCAGTAACTTTACTGAGGAATCTCTTTTCGTCAGCCTTCTATCCTGAAACATACCCGTTCAGATTACTGAGAGACTTGCCATCCGTTGTAGGTCTCTCCTTCTACAGGATCGTCATCAACTGTCATTTCGATGAGTTCAACCGCATCCCCGGCTTCTAAATATTTGGAAGGATTGGGAGCCGTTAACGGGGTTGGACCGGTATCTTTATGTCTCTCTTGGAGAGACGTTTCGAAATACGCAACATGTGACAAACCATTGGGAACATATTCGGGGTCATGGGTCTTCGGTTTGCCTATTTTCGGATACACTCGGCCCGTATTGTGCATATGAAAAGCATCTTGGTATCGTTTGTATCTCAGAATTGTTCCGTAGTTTTCATCAACCCACCGCGCCCCAATCTCTACGGCTCGAGGACCAATTAAATCGTCAACCGAGACAGCCCCTCCAGACTTAGATAAGCCAATACTGTGATACCCCATAATCTGAAATGGTCCCCAAGATGTAGCCAATCTTCGGATATCAGAGTCACTCAGTCCTTGTAAATCGGTCTGCCTGAGATATTCAAACTTGCGACGTTTACCGTCCCTCAGATTTTTCAACTGACGGTACCGTTTGGGCTCAAATCGTTTCCCGCAGGGTTTCTGGCCTCCACACTCTAAGATGATGAGTGAAAGCAAGTAAGCTGGAGGAAGATCATAATGCTCAGCCCACAGCTCAACATCACTCTGATAGTTCATCTCAACGTTCTGTCTTGCATTTCCAGAATAGGCAGACCGAATAGCCCAATCAAAATCGGGTCCATCAAAACCCACGAATTCTAAAATGGGTATGCGTCTAGGCTGTGAGGTTGCAGTATAGACCACAGAGCACAACGAGGCACCAAATATCAATAGTGAAAGACGTTCCAACCATTCCTCCAGAATTAACGATCTGCACTTGTAACAACGATATGCCTTCAAATTTTCTTACATTTTTAGTGTACACCATTACAGCAATCGTTTCCGCTCTTAATCAAAAGAACTGAAACACTGAAGTTATGTAAAGTATAGTTAAAACTGTGTCTATCTGTCTTTTGTCACCGACACTCATCTATCACTCGAGTAGAAATACCTCTCCAGTTCCCAAGCCTGACTGATGCGCTCCGATGTAGACTCCATCTGAGGATAGTGCGACTGAGGACCCCACATGAACATCTGCAGCGTCTCCAAAGAACACCTCATCAAAGTAGTCTCCTGTGATGGGTCCATACTCTATGTAGACAGCGCCCTGATTGGCTTCTGTTACGGACGCGTCCGGAGCTGTTACTATAAGATCCAGCTCCCCATCCATATTGACGTCTTCTAGATACACACCATCTCCAAAACGAGCGTGGTTGATTGGCGCCATGATTTGAATGTCTGCAGTGCCAACACTCGCACCGACATCAGCAGGTCCAAATGCTATGTATACGGCTCCCATGTCTTGCTCTCGGTGCGGTGCCCCCATCACGATATCCTCATATCCATCTCCATTGACATCTCCCGTCGCCATCGAAAAACCAAGATTTGTATCTTCAATGTCTCCTCTCCAAGAACCATCTGCAGCACTGAGTGGTACCACAGGACCAAATGGAGCAAAAGACAAAGAGACTTGTCCTTCATAGGACGTTGTCGAATGATACGGGGAGCCAATAGCCACATCTGATAATCCATCCGCATTAAAGTCCGCTCTAGCCAGACTCCACCCCGCTTGCTCACCCGATTGCTCTCCAACAAAAACAACGTCTGCGGAGGCCGCCGATTGCTCACCGGGAGTTAACAGATTGAACAGATACGCTGCACCGTTGTGTATACCACCTACAGAAGCGTTGGGAGCTGTTGCCATCATCGAAGTTCCCTCGTGTGACATGTCCCATCCGAAATAATCTCCAGCGGCGTTTCCTGTCAGTATAGCGGTTGCTCCTGAGACATCTGGACCGATCGAAGCCGTGCTCAGTAAATAGATCGAACCAGAATTAAGTCCATTTCGATCTGATCCATAGGCCGATACCCACAGTTCAGCATACCCATCGGCATCCATATCGGGAAGAAGTCCAACTTGAGTTCCCAAATGATCAGCAATCGCCTCGCCCGATACGGTCATGATCGCATCTGCAATACTCGTGGAACCAAAGGGGATTCCATAGAGTCTACCCACACCCAAATCTGGGTCGTCGACGCCCGTTGCGGCTACCCAAATCAACGCCGCTGACTCATCCACAGCCAAGGTCTCACCAAAGTTGTCTCCCTGTGCATCCCCACTCAACCAGTCTAAACCAGTACAGGTGTCGACCAAACCATCACAATTTTCATCCACGTTCGAACCGCAAATGTCTGGTTGTTCAGGATGGATCGATTCATCTGCATCATCACAGTCTTGTCCACCACCGGATGCGTCAGCATACCCATCCAAGTCTGCATCAAAGTCGTCGTCGTTTCCGCAATCTTGGTCAACTCCATCGTAATACACCTCTACTTCCAATGGAGATATATCTGCGTTTGTATCATCGCAATCTTCAGGCAAAAATGATGCACCACCTGGGTTGTCGCAGAATAGCCCCACAACCGAACTGGGATCTCCAACGCCATCCCCATCTCCATCGGTGTACCAAAGCACTTCTTGAGCATCTGTATCCAGACTATCTACCAATCCATCACAATCATTGTCCAATGTATCCCCACACCATTCAATGGCCGAAGGGTGTATCGCTGCAACGGTATCCAGACAATCACCGGACTCAAGAACAGCTCGTGGATCTGGTTGAGTACAGGCCAACAAAGCGCTCCCCGTACCATATCCATCTCCATCTTCATCGATGAACCAATCGAGGGCATCTTGAACACTGTCATCTTGATCGTCAATCAACATATCGCAATCGTTGTCAATTAAATCACAATACTCTACTGCACTGGGATGGACTTCCACATCTGAATCATTGCAATCGTCACTGTTCTCGACATAGCCTTCGCCTTCAAAACATCGACGGTCTGTGACAAAAGGATTTCCATACCCATCACCATCAAAGTCTTTGTAAAAAACAGTGGCATCCAAAGAGGAGTCTTCATCGATTACTGTATCGCAATCATTGTCAATTAAATCACAGTACTCTGGTGCATCAGGGTAAACCAATGCCTGTGTATCGTCACAATCTCGATTGTCTGAGATGTACCCTTCTGGTCGTGTACAGGAAAAGACACCATCTTCAGGATTTCCGTATCCATCCCCATCTGAATCGGCGAACCATGGCAACGAACCAATCGGTGACTCCTCATCAATATAGGTATCACAATCGTTGTCAATCTCGTCGCACAACTCATCCGCATTTGGGTAAACGTTGGGATTGTTGTCATCGCAATCATCAGCAGCTACAAACCCATCTTGATCGGCATCGATGGTTTCCAATAGAGGGTTTGTTCCATTGTTTGCGGGACATGCCAAAAATAGTGTAATGAGATACATGTTGTTGTCCTTGAATTGGGTTGCCGAATTGTAACCTAAAATTCCGACTGTGGGGATTCAGAATCAAGATAAGACCACTTGCGAACCGGAGAATCTGTGGAAGGCTTACTCGTCATTCTAGTATCGGCCATCTCGCTATCCTTCTTTCTACAACAACAACAGGCTGAAGGAAAGCGAAGTGTCTTCAACCCGTATTTTTTTTGGGACGATTGGGCAAAACAAGAGGACTTCACCTTTTATCCGCCCACAGCAGACGCCCCAATGAATATCGTGGCCAATCTCTCTCCGTACACCATCTACATTTACGCCAAGCCCAAACATCACGAACCAGAGGCGCCACCTGAAGATCGATACTATACTGAGATTCGAGTTCCGTTGCGGTACACTTTGGCCAGTGGATTTTGGATGCAGAGCCGGAAAGGATTGGAGAAAATCAGACTCACAAAAACTGCGACTTTATTGCGATTCGAACGCGGCAATTTGGATGAATTGATGTTTGCGGAGGCCAAGGATCCCATCACCGGTCAATGGGTTCTCAATCAACCAGAATATAGAGAGGTCCTTGACCAATTTAAAGAACTGCCCCCCAAAAGTCGATTGGAGCAGAGAAATCTTGTATGGGCGTGTGAAAGTCTGAACATTGTCGACGTAGCCGCCGAGCTTGCCAAAGCAGTACAAGCCGCCAATGCCCTCGACAATGAATCGGTCAAAGCTTGGAAACACTGGTCCGAAGAACTCAATTGGACAATGAACCGTCAACATGGCTATCCTATGCTTTGGGGACGTCACAACGGGGTACGTATGCAGGTATCTGTACCGGACAACCTCAGCCCATACATTGAATTCAATGCCGAATTCCCACCTTCATTTCCAGAAGACCTTGCTCTCTGGGGGTTTGAGCACCTAAAAGATGGCTATAACCTACCGAAGATCGCTGGAGACCATGTGTGGTTTCAAAAGGGC
>CALDQI010000078.1:0-1675 GCA_937911635.1 uncultured Pseudomonadota bacterium
TGATGTAATAGCACCAGGTGTCATAGAGTTTACAAGATGGATATCCAATCTTGGCCATTTCACTACGAATCTCGCAATTATCACCACCAACATTGATTTCACTCCCAATTTTCCATAGACAAAAGTGCTTCATATTGGACTCAAAATTGTAGGGAAAATCGTTTTCTAGGAAAAACAGTTTCCCATTGTATCTAGGCAATCAGCTCAGTTAGAGGTTCAGTCGGAGCATCGTGCGATAGCAGATGTGGTTCGTACGAGCTATCCTATTCGGTCGGCTCGAACGTACATTCGTCGTCATTTGGGCAACCCCATCCAGATTCAACTTGTTGAGATTGTTCGTGGAGAAGAGCAGGGTTGTGTGCGTCTCGCTGAGATCGTATCGGCAGACGGCGGACCGCGTGTATATGTTCGATTGGTCAAAACCCTTCCAGATGGTACGCCCGCTTCCTTCTTCGCACCTCCGGAGTTGGTAGAGTCTCGAGTGAGTATTGAGGTGGAAGGTGATGGGGGTCTTCCTGCGCTGCGAACCAATGACCGAATTGTGTTGCATGTTCCGGTTCATTCGTATTTACGATTCTTACCCAGCCTCTATAGAGCCAACTCTTCGACGATTCGTAGAGACGTACATCAAGTGTCAGAGCGTGAGCAAAGACAATTGACGATGCAGAATCAGGTGACGACCTCGCGAGTGAACGTGGACGAAGCCGATCAGTTTCAACGATTTCTATTTTTGTTTCAGCATGTCATGACCAGCGTGATTGATCGCGTGGATGAAATGCCGGATTTGACAGATCCGCTTCGAGTACACAGAAAGTTTCTACCGTGGCTCTCATCGTGGGTAAACTTTCCACTCGATGAGTCTCTTCCACTCCACATGCAACGAGAATTGGTACGTCGGTCAATTCGATTAAATCGAATGAGAGGTACCAAGGCAGGTCTTTCGGAGATGATTCGGATTCTGACCTCGACCCCAGTTCACATTGAAGAGCAGGCCAAGCCAAAGGCATGTGTGTTGGGCCAGTTGACACTGGCTGGTGGTAAAAATGTTGTGAGCCGATTTCACCACCGAGAACCACCACCGTGCTATGTGATGCAACCCGATCGATCAAAGCAGAGTTTCTTTATATTGGAACTGGAAGCAAAATATTTGTTTATCCGAAGATTTGGAGATCGTGCAGGGGATATCTTGATGCGGATCGTTGAGATTGTATCTCAAGAGATGCCCGCTCATATTGCATTCACCATTCGATTTGCGGATGATCAGCACGCCAAATAAATTTGAATACTGTATATTGAATACATAAGAAGGACAATTCCATGCAAGATACACCACTCAGTCGACTCAATCCTTTTGAAGGACTTTGTTTAACATCACAAGATCTATTGGATGAGCAAACATACCATCGTCGAAGCTTACAGCAGCACAACCGCCATCTTCACGGATACGGAATTGTACATGGTCTGCAAGTAGAATTGGCAAATAAAAAGAAGGGGCATCTGGTCACCATTCAATCAGGGTTTGGTATTACTCAGAATGGTTCAGGAGTGCATGTACCATACAACATGGAGTGCATGCTCGACAAGCCAAGTTCAGATGGATTGTATGTATTGTGGCTCATTCTGTTGGAGATGGAAGATCAAGCAGAACTTCGCCGAGTCTTTGATACAGCACAGC
>CALDQI010000079.1:0-4669 GCA_937911635.1 uncultured Pseudomonadota bacterium
CGGTGAAATCATCATCGTTTCTAAAGTCCGAACAGAATGATATCTGTATAGAGTTGAAACCACCGGATTTTTATTCTTTTGCACAGGTGTGGAATTTTGATGCCAGTGTAGAGTTGGGTAAATCGTATTCTAATATTGGTTTCAGCCCGATTGCGATTTGTTTTCAAAAGAAATCAACATCTGCCAATGAGTTGCCTGAAGTCGAATCACATTAATAAGCCTGCATTCAGCTGTTGAATACATGTCCCAATGCCTGACGAAGTGTTCGAACACCAATGACCTCAAGTCCTTCAGGAGCATATTGTAGCGATGATTTGGGTGCGATGACCCGTGTGAAACCGTGTCGCTGAGCCTCGGCAAAGCGCTGTGCAGGATGAGACACAGCCCGCACTTCACCAACCAAACCAATCTCTCCAAACATCAACGTTCGTGGATCGATGGCTTCATCTCGGTGACTGGAGGCGATTGCTGCAGCGATAGCCAAATCCGCAGCCGGTTCAGTAATACGAACACCACCAGCCGCAGATATAAATACATCTCTATCGTAGAGTTGAAATCCTATCTTGCCTAAAACAGCGAGAAGCATTTGCATTCTACTTCTGTCCATCCCAAGTACAGTACGCCCAGGATTGGCAGGAGTGGGGTGTCCGACAAGTGCCTGCACCTCGGCAAGCAAGGGTCGGGAGCCTTCCATTCCGCCCAGCACTGTTGTACCAGAGGCATTTGGAACACGTTCCGATAGCAGTCGTGCCGACGCATCAGGGACTTCCTCGAGGCCCTTTTCTGTCATCTCAAAGAAGCCCATTTCTCCAGTAGAACCGAAGCGATTTTTAACGGCTCTGAGTGCTCTGAGTTGACTGGCTCCGTCCCCTTCAAAATAGATTACGGTATCGACCAAATGTTCCAATACTTTTGGTCCAGCGATGGCACCTTGTTTGGTGACGTGTCCAACCAAAAATGTCGATACGCCAGATCTCTTGGCAAAGTTCATCGATCGATTTGCTACTTCACGAACTTGAGTCATCGAACCAGGAACAGATTCTACAGAGTTTGAGTACAACGTTTGAACAGAATCGAGAACCAATAACTTGGGTTTTAAAATTTCAGCCGCCGCTAGACTGGCATCCAGATCAGTCTCTGCTAGCAGATGTAGATTGTCGGTATGGATTTGTAAACGGTCTGCACGCAAACGGATTTGCCTCGCTGATTCTTCCCCAGAGACGTATAAAGTGGGTAGATTTCTCTTGGCAAATTCCGACAGTGCCATCAATAGCAAGGTTGATTTACCCACTCCGGGGTCTCCACCGATCAAAGATAGAGAACCACTGACCAATCCACCACCCAGTACGCGATCCAACTCTCCAATACCTGTTTTGAGGCGAACCTCACCATCGGACAGGTCAACTTCTTGGAGTTTGATTGGGTTCAGTTTACGTAGATTCGATACGGTTTTGGTGCCTGGTCTGTCGATATTAGATTGTTGCTCTTCAAAGGAATTCCATGCGTGGCATTTGTTGCATTTTCCTTGCCATTTGGAGACCACATGACCACATTCTGTACAGGCGTAGGTGACTTTATTTTTCTTGGGCATAGTAGTTATTTTCGGGGAGAGGACTGATAAGATTGAATGAGTTGTTTCTTTATTATAACTTGATCAATCGACAATAACGGACAGTATATGTCCGACAGAGTCCTCGGGACTATTTTCTTCACTTGGGCTACTGTGTAGATTCTGTCTGTTTCAATGCAAATTCTAGACCTTTTTCGATGACCCAATGTGCACTATCGTTTGGCCCTGGACAGGCTTCTGGATGAAACTGTACACCCATGACCTTCAATCCTTGATGACGCATTCCGGCTACGGTGTTGTCGTTTAAATTGATGTGGGTAATCTCCGCGCCACTTTTCAGTAAACTCTCTCTGTCTACACAGAAGCCGTGGTTTTGACTGGATATTTCGACTCGCCCGGTGTCTTCATCTCGTACAGGGTGATTGATTCCGCGGTGTCCAAACGGTAGTTTGTATGTTTTCGCTCCCAAGGCTAATGAGAGCAGTTGATGTCCCAAACAAATACCTAGGATGGGTTTTTGTCCGAACGAAGCCTTGATCTTCTCAATGGCGTTTGTCAAGGAGGCTGGGTCACCAGGTCCGTTGCTGAGGAACAGAAAATCAGAATCTTGGACCCATTCGGTTTGTTCTGCGGTAATGGGCACCACGCGGACCTTGCAATCGGCACTTTTAAGCAATCGAACGATGTTGCGTTTGCATCCTGCATCGATCACGTTGACTGTCGCTTTTGGATTCTGTGGAGAATGAGCGATGTAGGTTTCTGTAGCACACACTTCTTCGCCCAAGTTTCGTCCGACCATTCCGCCCCAATCGTTCATTTGAGTTTGCAGTGTGGCTATGTCTGTACCGTCTGTACAAATCACCCCTTTCATGGCTCCTTTGTCACGTAAGTGTCGCACCAGCGCACGAGTATCGATTCCGTGTAACGAAGGGATCTGATTGTTGATGAGGTATTCTTCGAGTGACTGAGTGGAACGATGATTGGATGGAGTGTCTTGGAAACGTTTCGCTACGAAGCCGTGTACCCACAGTCTGTCAGATTCGACATCTTCAGGGTTGACACCGGTGTTTCCAATGTGTGGATAGGTCATGACCAAGATCTGTTCAGCGTAGGAGGGGTCTGTAAGCGCTTCTTGATACCCCGACATCGCAGTATTGAACACGACTTCACCAACTTTGTGGGTTTTGGCTCCAAACGCTCGACCTTTGTAGACCGTTCCATCTTCCAATAACAATACGCCTTCTTGAAATTGTCCCATGCATCTCTCCAATGTTGTCTGCTAAATAATCCATTCGGCGCACTCTTTCAAATCGTACAGGCAGTCTCAGTTATGGAGTTTGAAGTGTGAACCCGAATCGATTTCCTTCCAGCTGACCCTGTCCCATTGGGGTCCATCCGGCTGTTGGATGTTCGATAAATACCGCATTTTCGTATTGTAGGTTGTTCCATGTCGCTCTGGGTGCCCAGCCGATGTTCCAGACTTGAGACTCCAACGACGAGAGGGTGTTTCTGCAGGAGTCTGGACGGGTTTCGATGGTGCCCTGTTGTAGAGTGATGGTCCATGTTCGTTCGCACCAGTCACAATTGTCTATCGGTTGTCCTTCCACATATTGCCAAGTGATTCGGCACTGCAGTGCTGGATTTCGGTATTCAATCGAGCCAATGAATCCATTTTCCACATTGAAATCTCCTGTCATATACGGTCCACCTGAGTAATATGGATCTTCCCACCATCCGGTATCCCAAAGACCCGTATCCCACGCTCCTGAATCCCATTCTTTGTTGACTTCAAGGTTCACCAGAAGGACGTCCGAAGCCCCTTGTTCGTCTACGGCAAGTACTTGAAGCGTTGGGTAGTAGTCTGGTACTTCATCGGGAATGTCCCAATATCCGCTATGTGTTTCTTGATTGAACTCAAAGACCCCTGGAGCACTTGGAAATAGAATTTCAATATCGTCTCCATTGGCATCCGATACTTCCACAGTCATGCTCCAACGGGTTCCTGGTTCTACAAGGACCCCTTCAAAGACAGAACTCTGTAAATAGGCAAAACCAAACAGATATTTCACCTCTTCACCATTGAAGGTTTTGAATCGCGGTGGGGAGTTTCCACCGATATTGCAACCAGTCAAGAAGATAGGGAAGAAAATAATACCCAGTCGATTCATGGGGTCACCTCAATATCTCCTTGAATCCAAGCCATGTCCAAATCACTTCCCCAGGGCTCGTGTACGACTGCCCACACACGCAGTGTTCCTTCATAGTCTTCTGGGATGAGCAACCGATTCGTAGATGTGGTTCGCGGCAGTGCAAATTCTTCTGTTGGCTCAATGTAAGAGTGCGCCCGAGTAATTCCGGTTTCTTTAAGTGTTCCCGCATCGATGTACCAATGAAATGTCGCGTTGGTGGCATCGGTTGCAAGGGTCACTGCAAGGTCGACTTGCTCTCCAGAGGTTGCGACTGTAGGAATCGTTAGATCAATTCCAGCGTCGCTATACGAAACATTTCGATCCAAATGAGCGGGCATTTCTCCATACCATTGTGTGAATCCAGCGGCATACACTGGTTGACCATCCACAGTTGCTTCAAACATCAGGGGAAGGTAATGCGAACATGGATAGGTGTCCGAGTCTCCCCAACCGGTGTCCATCAGACCCGTGTCTTCATATTCACCGCATCCATCGACATTTGGAAAGGTGGGGGTTGCAAAACCTTATCCACCCCAAGAAAGGGAAGACACTAAATCCCATCAGTAAAATATCATTTAGATTAAGAGATCTTGAAGTAGTGTCAACGGCTTCAATATCAGGTTTTCCTTTTACAGTTGATTCTGTCAAACTCGATGCCCACATAGCGTCGTAAGAAAATTTCCTATTTCCAATCTCTTCTTCAACAGACTCAACTATAAGCCCTGATAGAGGACTATGTACCTCTAAAACTCTTACTATATCTTTCACCTTTAATAATCTTCTTAACTTACTTCTTCTAATGTCAGCAGTAGTTCCTAACTGATTAAGAAAATTATTTAGGTTTGTAGACGATATTCCTTCAGTATATGGAACCTCTATTAACTCTCCGCCCCATTCACTCAAAGCTTCT
>CALDQI010000080.1:0-4407 GCA_937911635.1 uncultured Pseudomonadota bacterium
TCTGCCAAGATTTCTGCAGATGTTGCCTACTTGGATCCGCCCTATAATCAACACAAGTACCTTGGCAACTATCACATTTGGGAAAGCCTAGTAAAATGGGATAAACCTGATGTCTACGGAGTTGCAAGAAAACGTGTGGACGTCAGACAGAGAAAAAGTTCTTTCAACCGCAAAAGAGAAATCCACGATGCAATGCGCACCATAGTGAGCAATCTAGATGTGAATCATTTGGTGGTCTCCTTTAGCAATGAAGGCTACATCGAAAGGGATGATATGGTTGAAATTTTGGAAACTCGCGGGCAAGTCTCTGTCGTAGAGAAGGATTTCAAGCGCTATGTTGGTGCCACAATTGGCATTCACTCTCCGAAAGGAGAGAAGGTGGGTGAAGTCTCTCATGTCCGGAACAAAGAGTATCTGTTCGTTGTCTCCAAAGATAAACGTGTGCACACAGCCTTGAATCAAAACCCACTGTCCGACACAGGAACACAAACATGATCACATTTTTACTCGGCAGTCTTGCCTTTGGAGAACCAGACGCGTCTGATCCTGTACTGGACGCGATGGTGACGGAGTTGAATCGCAGCTTTGAGGCTCTTCAAAAGCAAGAAACCCCTCCCTATTGGATGCAACTGGCGATCACCGAGCATCAGTATGAGGGACTGACCTTTTCTGATGGTGCCCTCTTTGATGCGATGGAGAAAACAGACCGCGTCGCCGACGTTGACGTACGAGTTGGAAACTGGACATTGGACAACACCCATCCGTTGATTGACGGCGGGTACTTTTCGGATGAACCCACGCATTTTAGGGAGTCTGTACCTATTGGGGACGATCCCCTCATGATACGTCGCTCCATCTGGAAAATCGTAGACCAGGCTTATCGAACCAGCGTACGGCGGCTGATCAAGATCGAAAGCAATCGCTCTCTCAAAGTCGAACTGGAAGATCAAAGCGATGACTGGTCGCCTACTGAAGGATTCAAACAACTAGAAACCGTTCCAAATATTCAAAGCATCCATACTGAAGACTGGAAAACCCTTTTGCGGACGTGTTCAGCACAAATACTCGAGCATCCGAACATCTTGAGTTCTTCCGTGAGGCTCACCACGGAACTGGAAACCCGCTGGATAACGACCACAGATGACGTCCTCGTTCGAGAGGTTCGCCCACATGCCAGACTCGCCGTGATGACGATGGGGATTGCTGAAGATGGGATGCAACTGGAGACCTACGAGTACATCGATGCCTACTCCATAGACAACTGGACACTGGAAACCTGTACTGACCTTGCTGCAGTCGCCAGTGATGCCCTAGACGAACTGATGACGGCACCGATTGTGGACCCTTTTGTTGGTCCCGCTATCTTACGCGGCAAAGCGGCGGCTGTCTTCTTTCATGAGATTTTGGGACACCGCATCGAAGGACATCGGCAAAAGGACGAAGATGAGGGACAAACCTTAACAGATAAAGTGGGTCAATCGATTTTCCCAGACTTCATCACCGTGATTGACGACCCATCTCGCACAGAGTTTGACGGCATCGATCTCAACGGACATTACCGAGTGGACGATGAAGGCGTCAAAGCACAAACGGTTTCGATCGTCGATAAAGGCGTTCTCCAAGGCTTTTTGATGGGACGGTCCCCTGTCGAAAACTTTCCGGTCTCCAACGGACATGGACGTCGCCAGACAGGATACGGAACGGTTGCGCGGCAAGGAAATCTCATCGTTTCAGCGGAAGAATCTGTTTCCTATGATGACCTTAAGGCACAACTGATCGAAGAAATCAAGCGACAAGACAAACCCTTTGGGCTTATCTTTGACGACATCTCCGGTGGGTTTACCTTTACCGGTCGCAACTCTCCCAACTCTTATGTTGTAAAGCCCGTCACCGTGTGGAGAGTCTATCCAGACGGCAGAGAAGAGATGGTGCGCGGCGTAGACATGATTGGCACCCCTCTCATCACCTTCTCACGCATTATGGCTGCCAGCGACGAATCTCAGGTCTTCAACGGCATGTGTGGTGCGGAGAGCGGTTGGGTTCCCGTATCGGCGATCGCTCCAGACCTATTGATTCAAGAGGTGGAGATCCAGCGTCGCTCGAAAGATCACGATAAACCGCCCATCTTGGATGCCCCCGTTGTTGGAGGTGAACAATGATCTGGTTCAGTCTACTCGCACTCAACATGAACAGCGCCAACGCAGAAAACAAAAGCCCTATTGTCCAAGCCGTCGAGGCCGAAATGGCTCGTGGAATGAAAGGTTTACAACTGGGTGAACAGCCCAAACCTTATTGGATGGCGGCGAACATCTACGACTCTACCTACAGCCGAGCACACACCACCAACGGCGTTCTGCTCTCTTCGAAAAGCGATACGTATGGACGTATTCGACTGGAGGTTCGTGTCGGCAGCATTGAGTTTGACAACAGCAACATGGACTCCTTCTCAAACGGAACGGATTTGATTTGGGTTCCCGAAGAACAAGACCCGCTTGCTCTGAGACGTGCTCTATGGCTGGGCATGGACGGGGCATATAAGGATGCCGTGGACACTTACGCTCAGAAAGAATCTGCCTGGGAAAGCCGAGAGTATCCCGACAGAGATGAAATGCTTCCACTTAGCAGTGTTGCTACTGTAGACAGCCAAAGCAAGTCCACGTTTGACGCAGAGTGGGCGTACAACACCAGCATCGCCCTCAGTTCGGTCTTCAAGGCCTATCCCGATCTCGACTCCAACGAAGTCTTGGTCTATGAAAAGTCCTATGTTGAAGATGTTGTCACCACCGAAGGGGTACACACCTCTGAAGTCCATCATCAGGTCATCATTCACGCTGAAACCATCGCCAAAGCCAGCGATGGATCTAGAATTCGAGACACGCGATCGTGGATATTGCCCAGTCGAGACAGGGTACCGTCGATGGTCGATCTCGAACTCGAGTTGCAACAGCTGGCTGAATGGACCCTTGCACTTCGGGATGCACCCATCGAAGAGAATTACTTGGGACCCGTCATCTTGGAAGACATGGCTGCGGTGGAGATTTTCAGACAGCTGCTTCATTCTCAGTTATCCGGCACACCCCCTACTGCCGCAACACCAAACGCCGACGGCACACTGCCCAGAAACATTCCAACGGCTCGCATGGGACGGAGACTCCTCCCCTTTGGCTGGAGCGTGGTCGACGATGCCACGATGGACCCTCAACTCAACGGTTCCTATGCCTACGACGCTCAAGGGGTCTCCCCCAAGCGTGTCGAGTTGGTTGAAGACGGTGTGGTCAAAGACCTGCTGATGACTCGAATTCCGCGTGCAGAGTTTACAGAGAGTACAGGACATGCCCGTGCCTCTGGTGGTGATCGGTACGCTGCTTTCCCAAGCGTGGTGACGGTCAAGCCCAAACGCCATACCAACGATCGCAAACTGTTCAAAAAAGGCGTCCAACTCGCCAAGCAGACCGGCAATGACTACATCTTGGTCATCAAGTACCTCGAACCCCTTGCCCTCTCTGAAGATTTTGAAGTCGCTTTCACCGGCGATGAACAACTCTCCGGACTCACCACACCGAGCAGGGTCGTGCGGCGCTATGCGGATGGACGAGAAGAGCCCGTTCGTGGACTCAAGTTTGTTGGTGTCGACAGACGCGTGCTCAAAGACATCGTACTCGCCGGTCCTCAGCAGGACTACGTGGGATTGATGGACGACGCCGACGGTCGCTATTTCATGAGTCCAACCGGCGGACGACCAGTATCTTGGTCTGTTCCCTCGATTCTAATTGCAGAAATGGAACTCAGTGGTCAAGGTGGCGGCGATGAGTATATTTTGCCACCTCCGTCTTTAGAGCCATAAAAGCTTCTACCCGACAGATTTGGTAGCAGTACACTTTTTGGTTGTCGTTGTAGTGGATGATTTTGGTTTGTGGTCGATAGATCATGAGGTGACATGTAAAGGGTTGAATTCATGAATGATTGTTGAGGTTGGTGAATAGATTTGACCAACATTGATGAATATTGACGAAAACTGACGAAGAAATTGACGAACGTTTATCTGATTTACTGAACATTCACCTTATTCAAACGAAGGAAGCGAACGATAGTTGATTGGCATGAATCCTGCTCTGTGACTGGCTCACCTCACAACACGGAGCCACCTTATATGCCCAAGTACATTTCTTTGATGTCCGACTTTGGATTCAAACGAGTCTTTGCCAACCCCGATTACCCACACATCCTCATCAGTTTCATCGAATCTGTCTTACCCGAACTGTCGATTGAATCGATTGAGCACATCGACACCACCCAATTCGCAGATTATGTCGATGACCGAACATCCATCTTTGATGTCTTCTGCCGATTGAACGATGGTTCATTTGTCATCGTTGAAATGCAGCAGGTCAGGCAAGAACACTATAT
>CALDQI010000081.1:0-8533 GCA_937911635.1 uncultured Pseudomonadota bacterium
AGTTGGGTGGGGATTGTGATGATACAAATGCAACTGTATTTCCGAACGCGACCGAGGTGTGCAATATTATTGATGACGACTGTGATGGTCTTGTGGACAATGGGGCGACCAATCCAAATGTGTATTATGAAGACTTCGACGGGGACAGCTTTGGTACAGATGTGTACATTTTTGCGTGTCCAGTTTTAGATTCTCAAGGACTTTTGGTGCCTCCGACTGGGTATGCAGAGAATGACAACGATTGTGATGATTCTACGGTCTCTATCAATCCAGGACAACCTGAACTCTGTACTCCGAATATTGATGAGAATTGTGATGGGCACAATTTTCTTGGCGCCGTAGACTATTTGACCTATTGGGCAGATGCAGATTCCGATGGGTTTGGCAATTCCAGCAATCAACTTGAAGTGTGCACATTGCCGATTGGGTATATTGAAGTGGATCCAACTTCGTTACCATCTCAGGACTGCGATGATGCAGATGATTCAACATTTCCAGGTGCCATCGAAATGTGCAATGGAAAGTTGGATGATTGTGATTTGGATGATGGAACATTGTCGACCCCACCCGATGAGGTGGATGTTGATGGGGATACATTCTTAGACTGTGCCGGTAAAACCTTCGACCCAACCCTGTGGGTTGGTGATGTTGCCCTGTTGAATCAGTTTGTGTCTGACGGGATTGACCGCGATGCCTATCGGGACTGTGATGATGTGGATTCAACCGTGTTTCCTTTTGCCCCTGAGGTTTGTGATGGGCTCTTTCAGGATTGTACGGACTCGGATTGGGGTGTGTTTAACTCCCCAGCGTTTGAAAGAGATGATGATGGCGATGGCTATGTAGAATGTCAGGAGTTTGACATCAATACGTGGCAGGGTTCCAGCACCGTAGTGGAAGGATGGGATTGTGACGACAGCAATCCGACTACCCATCCAGGGGCGGTTACTTTCCCAGCAACGAGTGAGTGTTTTGCCGATGATAATTTGGATGGTGTTGCAGACTGTGCCTTGGACAGTGTGGGTTCGTGGACAGACTGTGATCCAGAGGCGATGCTGGACTTTTTCGGGCAACAGATGGACTTCGCATTTATTCCGGCTGGTTCGGTGACTGTAGGCTCTGTCGGCGGATTGGAATATGGACGAAAATCCAGTAATGAGACACAGGCAACCGTATCCTTTTCTCAAGATTGGTATGCGATGACTTCTGAAGTGACTCAAGGAATGTATGAGGCTACTTCAGAGGAGCATGAAAACATTTGGAAAGAACTGCACGAGGGGTTTCTTGGGTTCGGGGAAGATCTCCCAGTTCATTGGATGTCTTGGTACAAAGCCGCGGACTTTGCCAATCAGGTGACTCTACGACACAATGCCGTCAAAGGGGACACGCTCGATCTCTGTTATACTTGTACAGATTCCAATACAACGGATGTAGTGTGCGAAGAAAGTATGAACCCATATCAATGTACTGGATATAGACTGCCGACGTACGCAGAGTGGGAATATATGGCCCATGGAGATTCAGAGGATGCCTTGTGGACACCCGATGGCATTGGATTCATTCCGAATGGGACGTCCTCATTGAACCCATACGACGGTCTGAACGATTGTACCAATACTAGCTGGGTCTTTGACAACGGACTGGGACACAATTCGACACAGCAGGACTTGTCTCTGTATACCTTGGATGACCTCGCATGGTACTGCGTCAACTCCAATGATGAGGTTCATCCCGTTCGACAAAAGATACCCAATTTTTATGGCATGTATGACATGCATGGCAATATCGTAGAATGGATACACGATTATGTCTCTGGTGCACAGACAGGAACAGACGGGTGGCTAACATTGACTCAGAATGGAACGGTCGATGTTTCTGGTGATGCTTCCAATCTGTCAATCTATAGGGGCGTCAAGGGTGGCAATTATGGTAGTCCACCTAGAATGATGCGCATCGCTGCATATGGTAAAAGAGCGGTAGATCAATCGACCATGGGTGCAGGATTTAGATTGGTCCGAAGCATACCCAATCCTGTACAGTAATTTACAGTTGGCATGATACTTGCATAAGTGAGACTATAGATACACTACACAAACTAGTATACATTTGGAGGAACAATGTTTTTTACCATACTGTCCATATTCTTTGCCTGTGAACCAAAAGAAGAGGAGATTCTCTGTACCGCGGATATTAAATCTTCGGCGTTGTTGGATTTGACAGACCAAAATGGCAACCCCATCATCGATGCTGAAGTATCATATGCCGTTGATGGAGTGGAAGGTACCTTCGTAGAGTCTTGGTCAAACGGTCAATACGTGCTGGGCGAGGAAGAAGCTGGCGACTTTGTCGTGGATATCTTTGCAGAGGTTCCCACAGATGATTCCTGCTGTTGGGATGTCGGTACGGCGACGCTTGAGTTTACGATTGAAATGGATGACAATGAGTGTCATGTGGTGACACAGACCTTTGAACCCGAGTTGGAATGGGCATTGGCGTGTGCGGACGTAGATGAGAACGGCGACTGTTGATAAACATTTATGGCTGGGCAGTTTGGAAATGATGAATGCTCGTCCAGCCAGACTGCTCAAAGCCACTGTCTGTCGGACCGCTTAGGAGCCCATTGGAGTCTAGTGTGTACAGAGAGAAGAATCCGTCGCTGGTACGATACAATCTAATTATTGGAAAACCGTCTAGCGTATAGGCTTGTAATACGTCCCAATCATTCAATACCGTAGTGAGTTCTGAATGTGGAGTGGAGCCATTTGTCGGAACGCCACTATTCGATAGAACAAAGTGCTGAATCGTCCCAGGGGCATTCATCGCAAACAAATGGGTATCACCATTGACAGACAGACTGTCAAAATTGGCAAGACCACTGCTCCAAGTGTCGTTGTATACCTCTCCTCCAAGGGTACCAGCATTCAAAGCAGCGATGCGAACTTGATTCGTGCTGTTGTGATAGCGGAAGAGATAATCATCTCCATTTGACATCGTCACGATGTGGGGTTCCCAACCGGTTGACCAGTATTCGTCTTCAGAACAACATGAAGTGTTGCCACCATTTGTCAGTTCCGCAACCCGCATCAGTCCGGAATATGCAGAGCCACTTTTGTAGTGAAAGAGATAGGTGTCCCCTCCATATTCCCACGTGTCCAAATGACTCCATCCTTCAGACCAAGTAGAGTCTTTGGTCGCAGATTCTAGATCGGCTTCCCAATCTAAAGGATGAATTTTCGCTGTCCCTGCGATTTCCTTCTGAATCATCAAATGTGGCTCTCCACCAACAAAGTATCCTGCAAAACTTGTCCAACCGGTTGACCAAGTAGAGTCTTTGGTTTCGCATCCGATTTCACCGTCCGGCCGCACGGTAGCTATAGAAACATCGCCATTATTGTTGTTGTAGCGAATCATCCAATCTAGATTGCTCCCACTGTAGGAACCCCCGACATCAAAATTATTGGGAGCGATGGCGTAGAGGCGTTTGATGTTGTTTCCAGAAGATCCAAACATCATGGTAAAATACAAAATTCGTTCATGACCATTTGGATCTTTGACCAAGGACAGTCCTTCAGGTTCATATTTGTTCCCGAGCGCATTCGCGGTAGACCAGTCCATACCAATTGTGGTCGATGTTACTACATTACCACTGGTATCGTAGACATATAGCAACTTTTCATTTTGAGAGAGGGTGTTGTCACCGGTGAGGGCGTAGATGAGTCCAAGTTGCTCATCAAGTGCAATCCCTTGAAACCACATATTAGACACACGCTGTTCTTGAGCGATGTTGAACTCATAAATTGGTGTTGGTGCGATGCCATTGCTAAATCCGGCTTCGATGTCCACCTTTTCATAGATTCGAATCCAGTCATTGTTTGCAGAGTCCCCGTCTTGACTACCGCGAACGGCTATCCAATCTCCCATAATTCCAATTGTTGGTGTGGAGTGCGACCAGCCCGATGGCAACAGATTTTGTATGGATTCGATGGTGTAGTTTTCTGGATTGACCCTGGATACCCCTCTGTCGGATTCAGAACCAATCCAAAGCCGAATGTCGTTGTTTCCTATGTGTTCGATACTTAAATCCTGCCCATGTCCCAGAGCTACGTTGTTGCCTTCGGTATATTCTCGGCAATACTGAGGATTTCCACTCTCCAATGAAACTTGGTTGATTAGAACATTTTCTGTACTTGAAGAGGTATCCTGAGATATCCAAGCCTGTCTAGCCTCAAAATCAATCGCGATTCCTTGGACCACATTGCCATTGCTATTGCCTATTGTGTGCAATTCCATGATGTATTGAGGGGCGAGGCTTAGATCAACCATTCTGTCGTCTAAGCCGTCTCCATCTGCATCGTATTCTGTCAACGGATCGCAGTCTTGGTCAATGTCGTCGTACCAAACCTCGGCTGCACCTGGGTAAGTGTTTTCATCCGTATCGTCACAGTCTGTGTTGTCGGAGACAAACCCACTGGGTTGCTCACAGGCTTGACCATAGGCATCGGGATTTCCAAAAGAGTCTTCATCGGCATCTTCGAACCATTGCTGTGCGTCTAGAGCACTCGACTCATCGGTCATACCGTTGCAGTCGTTGTCAAACCCATCACAGTATTCCGTTGCATTTGGATGGGCATTGGGATTGGTGTCGTCACAGTCCCCATCTTCAATGGTGAATCCATCCCCATCGGCATCGAGATTGGTACTGGTGTCCTCTGTATCTTCTGTATCTTGATCCTCTGTGTCGTCATCGGTATCATCGGTATCAGTGATATCACCCGTATCAGTATCTACATCGGCAGTATCACAGTCGGTACACTCGTTCGATTGTTTTATTGACTCACATCCCAACACCAAACCCAAGACGATTGATATCATGTTCACTCCCATTGAATAGGGTATTAGTCTATAGTATTCGAAGAAAAGCCCATCAGGTTATTCTGCTATTCTGTGATGAGTGCGTTTTCACCTACGGTGAGACCATTCAGAGTGTGTGGTCCAACTCTATATCGTACCAACCTCAACGTTGGGAGTCCCACCCTGGCTGTCATTTTACGTATCTGTCTGAATTTACCCTCTCTCAGGGTAATCGAAAGCCATGTTGTCGGACCGTGCCTGGAGTCACGAATGGGTTTGCCACGATTGGGGAGGTCTGGTGTTGTCATTGTCTCTACGCGACATGGAAGGGTGGTATAGGGCTCCTTTTTGACGGTGATAGAGACTCCGTTCCTCAGTTGTTCAAGTTGTTCTGTCGTTGGGATGCCATCCACTTGAACCCAGTACTCCTTTTCAACATTCTTTGAGGTCATTGTGGCACTCCATTTACCATCTGTTGTGAGAAGTAACAAGCCTTCACTATCTCTGTCCAACCTGCCAACAGCCATGGTCCCCAATGGAAAAATGCCAAAGTCACCGATCAGGGTATGGCGCTTCTTTTGTACCCCATTGTTGACGAACTGACTCAGGGTGCCGTAGGGTTTGAAGAATCGGAAGTGAGGCATAGCGACGGGTAGGTGAAGGGTATTGAACGGATGGAGTTGTTTCTAGAGGCCATGGAATTGGTATACGGCATGAACGTCAGTCACCTCTTAAAAATCGCAGCTGCATGTTGACCGTTTCATCGCGAATGTCAAAATGGTTCAGGTACTCGTTGTACTCGTCATCTTGGCCTGGTATTCGGCAGGTGTTCGTGCCATACAAGAGACAGTCTAGCATTGTATCTTGACCCAATAACCCATCCGATTCACCCCATATAGAATAGACGCGGCTTCCTTCATAGTGCTCAGATGAGTTTAAGGTTTCCAACAGTGCGGATTGATTTTCCAAATCTCCATTGCTCCACGTTCCAGGATAGAGTCCTAGTTCATCATCACAAACTTCTGTGACCGCAAATGTACAGCTGGCCAAGCCCAAGTTAGCTCCTGCGATTCCGATGAAGGTATCTACAGAGTCGGAGAGTGGTTGCCCGATATCATATGTGCTGCCGTCGACATCTACTTCGATGCCTCCCAAAATGGCTCTTCGCGCCATCGTAACTCCTAGAGAATGCGCGACAACGTTGATGGTGTCACTGCCAGTGTATTCAAGGGTCGCTTCCATCATTCGCCGAAGTTGCATGACATTGATTTGACTATGGGTGTATTCATCCACCGTCATAGATTCAGGATATCCGTAGCTCGTGGCATAGAGTTCACTGGATCGGTACCCATTCCTCAAATAACTGGGTAAAACCTTAGACCAACCATCAAACAGTCCTCCAGTTGCTCGGTCAGAATTACCGTGAACAAAGAGGATGGGGGTTCGCTGTAAACAATCTTCATTGTTGATGAGTCCACCGAAACTTCCACCCACCAAATCGCTGCGGGTGAGTCCTTCATATTCTGGGTGTTCTTGGAGCCACAATTGAAAGTGCGGTGTGAGCGTTGAGTCGACGTCTCTACCCAAATTGGAAGTGCACTCTTCCTCTACACCCTGTGGATCGAACTCTTCTAAACTGACTCCAGTATCTTCTCCGTCAGAGATTGGATTTGTAGATTGATAATCAACGCAAGAAACTGCCAGCATAACGAGCATATTACCCCCAAGGATTCTACGATCCGTTATCCCAATTCCAACTATATACCAACACCCTTAAGTAGTGGATATCGAACTCTACACACAATCGTTACGTTTATCGCTCAGTAGTCAGTAGAGGTGTTGCTCTTTCCAGTTTTGTAGATACTGAATGGACTGAATCATTCTGACACCGTGCCACGAACAATACTCTCCATCGATAAAATGAATTTGAGTTTGTTCGATCCCCAAACCGAGAAGTTCCTGAACGTGTTTGTGTTCAAAAGGGTAGGGTTCGGAGGACAATAAAATATGGGTGTTCTCTTGTTGTAGGTCGGTTGGTTCAAGGGTGATGTATCGTTCTGGGGCATCAGCAAGCGTGTTTTGCCCCCCAATCAATTGGAGTTGCCGATCGATGAACGTATCCTTACCCACCGCCATCCAAGGTTTTCTCCAAATGAGATAGATGTAGCTGAATGGGACGGGGTCGAGAGTAGACTGGGTTGACACAAATGCCTCTTTCCATTTTTTTGTTCTGTCCTCTCGCTCGAACATTCTTCCAAGATTGTGAAGATCCACAAGGGCATCTTCGTGTGTTTTGGGAAACGCAACATACACATCAATCCCGAGTGCTTCAAGTGCATGGACAATCTCACGGGTGTTCTCCTCTTGATTGCACAGTACCAAGTCAGGTTGGAGCTCGATGATCTTGTTCATATTGCATTTTTTTGTACCACCGACGACGGTCTTTTCTGTTAACGCCGAGGTTGGGTGTACACAATATCTAGTGATTCCAACCACGCTGTCCCACACTCCCAACTCAAACAAGGTCTCAGTTGTACTCGGGACCAAAGACACCAGTCTGGTTGGGGGATGGGTCCACCGAAACCTCTTGCCGCGTGCATCAGTGACCGATATCATTGTTCAAAACAGTAAATGGGTTGTCCAGTTGGTCCACAACCATTGTAGTAGGAATAGTCGGTCCAATCGTCATCACTTTGATTCGTTTGACCAACAGCAGAACCAGGTGTTGGCGAGCCTTGACCATTGGAATTGGTCCAGTTGTTACAGTGACAGTCATCGCCGTAGCAATTGGAGGTTCCACTTTGGAATACGCCGGCTGTACCGTCTACCATCGTAAAAGAAAATACCATTGAACTGGATACTGCACTTCCATATTCATCAAGGTTGATGGGTGTTAGTATCGTTCCGTCAGTCAGATCATTCCAGTCATTTGCTATGGTGGTTCCGTCCACGAGTCGGTATGGGACACTGGCTTGAGTGAATCGGGTGGATGGTGAGCCAGTTGTATCGCTGAGCCATGCTTTGTAAGTTCCGGATAGTCCAGCCGTCATCGCCAAGGTTTGGCAGAAGGCGTCGGCTCCTGATAAACCTCCAAAATCCCCACTGTGTGATTGCGAGGAGACAAAAACATTTTTGTGTGTGATGGTTAGAACCGGTTGCTCAATGGTGATCTGTATGGCGTCTGAACATACAGATTGTCCCATGTAGGAAACATCGAGTGTAAATGTGTGCATTGCTGCAGATAGATTTGTACCACCAGACCAAGATACACTTCCATCACTGGCGATGGCACCACTACCGAGCCATCCGTCTATATTGGATGATAGATTGTAAGAGAGATCGGTGAGGGGACCACTGCTACCTACAAACCCATCCATGTACAGTAGATTCCCACTGTTTCCAATGATGATGGTGTCTCCATCGTTCGGGTTTAAAATTTGGCATTGTACCGCCGGAAGATTGAGGGCTTGAACTTCGATGGTGCTCGTTTTAACACTAGACAATCCACCGGAATCTGTCACCGTGAGAGCTATCTCATGGGTGCCAGCAGGAAGGGTGCCTTCTACACTAATATTTCCATCGATATCAAGAAGTAAAGAATTCTCCCCTTTGACATTTATCAGCAGACCCGAACCAAGTTGAAGATTCCCAAAGTTAAACTTACAGACTGAATACCCCCACTTTT
>CALDQI010000082.1:0-3046 GCA_937911635.1 uncultured Pseudomonadota bacterium
CCGTAGCACTTGGGTACCATCCACTCACTCACACGTCCCCCTTGATCGCTCTGGGTGCGGGGGGATATTCCAGGGGTAAGCGGTAGTAAATTAAATCAAATTGAATATTGTAGGTGAAAAATGTTGGACTTATAATCCTATATTTGGACTTATAACTTCATGCTTGGACCTACAATCCCAGATTCGATGAGTGTAAAGGCTAGCAGTTTTGATGTATCGTCGATTGTGCCCAGTAGTTCCCATTCGCCATAGTGCTCCCCGACAAACATTAGTCTCCAGTGTTCTAGGTTAGCACCTGTATGGCCGAGTACTTCAATACCTCCAATACACTCCATGATTTTAATATCGTCTAGATGATGGTCGTGGTGCATGTGAAACGCGACCCATCTCTTTTCCCGACGGTCCCATAGCTCACAGACGGTGTGGTCATTTTCTTCCCCACCGACAACGTATGGTCTACCTTGAAAGCAACCGATAGTGGGTGAACTTCGAGATACCGTTAGAATAGGCTGTTTCTCTATAAGAGATCCCGTACTGTTTCGAGTGAGTTTCGTCACCTGTTCATTGCAAATCAACATCCAGGAGCCATCCCAAAGTCCAAAAGTAGCCGTGACAGGCCGAGGGACATCCGCTTGAAGTGTACGCCATTTACCAGATGTGTGGCGATGGATAAATCCATTTGGGAGCGTCAGTAGCGCATCACGATGGACACCGGCAGATACATATCCCGATTCGAATGGAGCGAGATGTGAGACCCACTGTGGTTTTGGTGCATTGGTATAGTGGTGCAGATATCGTCTTAACCATCGATGAAACTTGGTCGTGTTTGGATGATGGTTGATCCATTCATCAACAAGTCTGGAAATGGTTGAACCCAACCATCGTTCACTATACTTGAAAAGGGTATTGAGAAGTGTATCCTCACAACCAAACTTGTCTAGACAATTCAAAAATGCCACAAAGAGTTTTCGTGTGGACCGAGAATTTTTAGACGAGTCTGTTTCAGCCGTTGTTCCCCAGTGCAGCCAGCGAACCATATCAATCCGCGAACAGTGTTCTACATGGTCTATGATGTCTGCACAAGTTTCCCTGAGGATATCGAGGTCATCGGATGCTAAGTGTTGTAGTGCGATATCCAATGCTTGATCTTGACACCATAAAGCGAGCCGGATGGTAGACTCTTTCAGCCACTGTTCGTGACTTTTGACTCCCTGTGGTGTATCATTGAGATAGATAATATTTTGGCGATGGGTCTCTATTCGTTCTTCAATCGCATCTGATAACGTGGATTCATCTTCTCCGACAACAAGAATATGCCGAGATAATGTACCGTTGACACTGGTTTCCAATCGCTCAATTTGTCGGGTTTGTCTTCGAACAAGAAGTAGTTTAACCTGTGGACCGAAAGATAGTGTTGTTTGAGTCATGATTCGTTTCTATATTGATGGGAATGTTATCATCTTATAACGTTGTAACATGTCAAAACTAAACTATTTCTTCTGGACAGAGAATGCATTCTTCGAATATCCAAATAGAGTCTCCCATTTTATATTTGGTTACCCACTCACATCCAACTTGGTTGACACAGGTGACCCGATTGATTGGAGAGGGGATCCCCTTCGTGCAAATTCGAGACAAAAAGGCTACATCATTGGAGTTGTTTTATCGAACTGAGTCTGTCCTCAATTTTATTGAGCATCAAGGCTTGGAAACAACGGTTGTATTGAACGACAATGTTCAGGTTGCCAAATCATTGGGGATTGGAGTTCATCTAGGACAATCAGATATGCTACCGGAAGATGCTCGGGGAATATTGGGGTGGGATGTGCCAATTGGTTGGACCATTCATGACGATTTGGATTTGATAGCATCGCAGGAACGATTCATTCAATATGTTGGTGTGGGTCCCATATTTCCAACCACCACTAAAACGGATGTGAAGTCGCAGGTGCCCCTAGAACGACTTCAGATCGTCTGCGCGAAGTCCCCATTGCCTGTGGTTGCCATCGGTGGAATCAACGCCTCCAATATTGGTCTTGTTCGTCAGGTGAAACCGTGGGGGATCGCCATGAGTTCGGCTTTGATGAATGCTCAGACGCTCGATGGACTCCGTCACTAGTTCAGTTGTTTGTTAATGAAGACGAGATGGGTATTCACTCAAATGGAGTATCAAAACTGAAGTACGATTCAGAAACATAGAAACCAGAGGGGTTTCGCAGTCCTGAGGTGGCCATCGAGTTGCCTTGTGGAATCGTTGTGATGGATGGACTCCAACTGGTTGTCCAAGGACTACCATTCGTGACGACTTTATATACGAAGGTTTGGTTGATGGGGTAATACACCCTTGAGCCGTTGGTTGAAAAGGTCGTAAAGGATACAAGTCCTGCAGACACCCTATCTTCAATGGTGGACCATCCCGACGGGTGAGCACTAACGATGCTTGAATAAAGACTTGAGAAACTTGCGGAAAGTGGGGCATATCCAAACCCTGGATTTCCTTGCTGAAGTTCACTCAGTAACACCTGTCCCTCAGAGTCTAAATTGGCACAGTTTTGATCTACGACGGGTTGGCCATTGATGATGTAGCCATACCAAGCATTCACCTCAGTTTCATTGACTCCGTCAATCAATGAGCCCAGAAGATTGTCGTTTGCGAAATTGGGGTCCACGCTCACGGTTTGGTTATTTAAGATCCATCGGAGACCACATTGTTCACTTGTGGTTGAATCGACCAAGGTGACAGAGAAATCACCATCTTGTTCGGTTGAGAGTCCTCCGTATGCAACATTGATGACGCCAAATCCGTCATACCCGTGTTTGTACGAAATCGTTATTGTATCTGGGCTGATTTCAATGGTTGTATCTCCCGTGTCACCAGTATCTCCAGTATCTCCAGTATCTCCTGTATCACCAGTATCATCATCTTCTTCTTCAATGATTTCAAATGTGGTTAAATCGTCGCCAATCTTCCACAAGTCTACCGAAGTCACTAGATCTTCAGTTTCGGAGTCATAGTCCAAATCTCCAGAAGTGCCAAGGATATTGA
>CALDQI010000083.1:0-2493 GCA_937911635.1 uncultured Pseudomonadota bacterium
TCTACACGGTGACTGGATATTCAAAAACTGCAAAGATGGTCATGGACCCTCATCAGCCAGAAAACAACGGAGAATCCGATGGATCTGCTGGTACAGACATTCAACTCAATCTGGACATCTCCACTGAAGGTTCTGTAAATGGAACGTCAAGTTCTGGTGCAAACACTTCTAGTGGTGTTGGTGGTTTGTTTAAAAAATAACCTTCGAGTTCAATTACAGTGCCTTTAGACCCCTAAAGGCACTGTATCTTTTATTCGTCCTTCATCAGCTGTGCATTCGAACTAGCTGTCCGGCTTGATCAACAATCTCTTGCTCCTTCTGAGCCAAGATCTCCAGTCGCTCTGCAATGACATCTTTATCGTAAATCTCTTGTAACATATCAATATAGATCTGATGATGACGCGCCTCACAAGCAAGTAAGCCTCGGTAGAACTGAGCCAGCTTAGAATCTGTATCTACTAGAGCAGTGGCTAAGATACTCATTCGCTCACACGATCTCGCTTCAATTAAGGACGCACAGATCATCAAATCCATCATGCGTTCCGGTTCATCTTTTCGGCAATGCTTCATTAATTTCTTGGCATACTCCGACGGTATCTGTCGGACGAACTCTATCCCGCGTTTATCCATGAACGTCAAAACCTGTTCAAAGTGCCGCAATTCTTCTCGAGCCAGTTCTGACAAAGGACGAATGATGTGCGCATATTCTGGATACCGAAAGATAAAAGACACAGCTGTTGACGCTGCTTTTTTCTCACAATGCGCGTGATCCAACAATACATCCGAAAGATTCTCCATTGCCTCACCAATCCACGCACTTCGAGTCTTACCTGCCAGTCTCAACATTATCCACTCCATAAATGTATGTACATGTAACTGATTTTCTAGTTTGCGTTTAGACCTTGCAATCAGAGTCCAAATCCAGTAATTTTTATAGGTCACTATATTGAAACCCCTTTTAGTCGGGAGAGGCTATGCCAAATTCATTCAATTCATTTTCAAGCATGTTCCTACATCGCATTGAAGCAACACCAAACAACATTGCCTACCGATTTCCTGACGACAATGACGATTGGCAACAATATACATGGCAAGAAACTGGTGATAAAGTTCGCGAGATTACCGGTGGGCTCTGCGCCTTGGGATTGGAACCCGAACAACGATGTGCAATCCTATCCAACACACGTGTCGAATGGATTCTAATTGACTTAGGAATCCTTTGCGCTGGTGGAGCGACCACAACCATCTATCCAAGTTCCTCTGCAGAGGAGACTCAGTACATCATCCATGATTCTGGCACAGTGTTCATTTTTGCTGAAGATGCTTCACAGGTAGAAAAGGTTCTCTCTCAAAGAGACAATCTTCCACACCTTCAAAAGGTCATCAATATGGATGTCAAAGACTCTAAGTCCTATTCAGACGATGGATTTGTTATCAATATGAAAGAACTGGTTGAAATGGGTGTTGAATGGAACAAGGCAACTCCAGATGGATTCGTTGAACGAATCAACAACCAAAAACTCGACCACTTAGCAACATTGATTTACACATCTGGTACCACCGGAACACCAAAGGGCGTTGAACTTTTGCACGATTGTTGGGTATTCGAAGCTGAATCAATTGACCGTTTTAAATTGATCGCACCGGATGATGTACATTATTTATGGCTTCCATTGTCTCACTCTTTTGGGAAGGTATTGCAATCTGCCTGTATTCGTTTGGGAACTCAAACTGCAATCGACGGTCGTGTAGAGTTGCTGGTTCCAAATCTTGCCGTCATCAAACCAACGTTTCTTGCCGCGGTTCCTCGTGTTTTTGAAAAGGTATACAATAAAGTGATCGCTGGAGCAAAAGCAGGTCCAGGATGGAAGTATGAACTGTTTAAAAGAGCGATTCGTGTGGGTGAACAAGTCTCACAATTGAAACAAAAAGGGCTGGAACCATCGCTTGCATTAAAAATTAAGTACGGCCTCTACGATCGTCTCGTACTCACAAAAATTCGAAATCGATTTGGTGGCAACATCAAATTTTTCATATCTGGGTCTGCTCCCCTCTCCGCTGAGATTGCTAATTTCTTCCACGCTACTGGGATGCTCATCGTAGAAGGGTACGGGTTAACAGAATCCAGTGCCGCATCGTTTGTCAACCTTCCCACCGATTTTAAGTTTGGTACGGTTGGAAAACCGATCCCTGGTGTTGAACTGTCATTTATGGATGTCCCAGCAGAAGAAGGTACAGAAGCCAAGAAGGAGATTCTCATTCATGGTCGTGGTGTGATGCGGGGATACTACAATCTTCCCGAAGCTTCTGCAGACGTCTTTCACATTGATGAAGACGGTAAAAAGTGGCTCCGTACAGGAGATGCTGGTGAACTGGATAGCGATGGATTCCTTAAAATCACGGATCGCATCAAGAATCTGATCAAAACATCGGGAGGGAAATATGTCGCGCCACAGAAGATCGAAGGACTTATCAAAACGATCTCACAACTCG
>CALDQI010000084.1:0-2136 GCA_937911635.1 uncultured Pseudomonadota bacterium
ACACCACACGAGACTGGACTGTACAACCACAGCCGTCGGACTCATGCGTCAGTCTCTTGTGCAAGCAGTACATCACGCTCAGCATCGAGAGGCTTTTAAACGGAAACTCATTGACCAGCCCCTCATGCGACACGTGCTAATGGAATTGACAGTGGAATGGGAAGCCTCGATGGCAATGGTGTTTCGCATTGCAGAGTCCTATGACCAGTCGGAAGATTCTGACGAACAGGCTTTCTCGCGTTTGGCGGTCGCAATCGGAAAGTACTGGACCAACAAGCGCTGCATTCCCTTTGTCGGTGAGGCGATGGAGTGTTTGGGCGGAGCAGGCTATGTGGAAGAATCCATACTCCCCAGACTCTACCGAGAAGCACCACTGAACGGTATCTGGGAAGGGTCGGGCAACGTGATTTGCTTGGACGTGTTGCGAACTATGCAAAAAGAACCGCAGAGTATGAAACTGTTGATGGCTCTCCTGTCTGAAAGCCTTGGTAAGGACCCACGATACGATGCGGTATTCGAAGATGTTGTCGGCACGATCAAGCAATTCACAACACCAGAAGAATCAATGTGGATGGCACGTTGGTTGGTCGAACATTTGGGTCTACTGTTGCAAGGACACCAGTTGCTCAGCAGTGGTGATCCGATTGTGGCAGAACAGTTCTGTGCGTTGCGACTCTCTGCCCAAACCGGTTCTCGGGCATTTGGCGCCTCGAAGATGGTCGATGCTTCGGTGGTGGAGCATATACTGAATCGTGTGATGTAGTTTTGATGTATCCGAAATCTTTACCATATGAAATCTGTTTCATATGTTGATAGGATGTATGTGTACCGTACGAGGTTAGCATGAGCATTGAAAAGAGACTGAAAGACCTGATATCACAACTCGAAGCTGGATACATCACCCGCGCTGAATTCGATCGTTTGAAATCAAATATCTTGGGTACCGAACAGTCCTCCACGATTGCCGTTGGTCATAATTTTCGTGACTATCATTTGAAGTCTCAGATTGGCGAAGGCGGCATGGGAACCGTTTTTAAGGTGCGCCACACAAACGACGATATCTTTGCGGCTCAAGGATATCGGGTGTTGAAAGTTATTCATGCGGAGTTGGCGAATGAACAGAGCTTTCGGCGACGTTTTGTGTCTGAGGCTGTCAAAGGTATTGCGCTCAGTCATCCAAGAATAGCGAAGGTATATGACTTGTACGACGATGAAGATGTGCTTGCCATTTTGATGGAATTCGTAGAAGGAAATGAACTGGCTGAATATAAAAACTTGAGTTCGGAAGATGTACTGAACATTTTGAAACCTTTATGTGAGGTATTGGATTTTATCCATGGACAGGGCATCATACACAGAGACATCAAACCAGAAAACATTAAAATGGATGCCAAGAGAGGTCCAATTTTACTGGACTTCGGTATTGCCAAAGATGTAAAGATGAATCAAACCCAAACGGCGATGAGTATGGGTACACCGCTCTACATGGCACCTGAACAGTTGGATGCCAAGAATGTCACGGGAGCAGCAGACCAATATGCACTGGGTATTGTGACCTATACGTTATTGTCAGGTTTCTTTCCTTGGCCAGATGTGAGTCCAACCCGCATTTCGATGATGAAGATGTCCAATCAGTTGTTGAAACTGACCGATGTGACACCAGTATTCCCTGAAGAAGTGTCCAACGTACTCATGCGTACGTTATCGGTGCGACCAGTCGAACGTTATGCGACCTGTATGGCATTCTACGAGGCGTTGTCACAGGCATTGTTAAACCCAAGGGATGTTTCGAAAAGTACGACAGGTTCTGTGGTCAATCAAGGATTGCCTGTATCAGCGGCTTCTGGTAATATTGGAAAGACAGAGGTGGTATCCTCCGAAGAATTGCGTCGTGTCCGAAGCGGAGAAGTTCGAGGAGATAAACCTTTGGAATCCGAAGCGGACCTTAGCCAGGATGCAATTAACACTAAGATCACCACAACAGATTCGGAGTCCTCTTCAGATGTGAAGGCTTCATCTTCGGGTGTTGGTTTGAAAGTAGTGGCTGGCTTGTTTCTGCTTGGTGGTCTTGGGTATGGTGGGTATACGTATAGTGACAGTGTAAAGCAACTAGATCTGAAGGAGCGTGTAGATAAG
>CALDQI010000085.1:0-7782 GCA_937911635.1 uncultured Pseudomonadota bacterium
TACAGACAAAGAACTGAGCGTCTCTTGGATCTTGATTTGCGCATCTGCTGTTTGCTCTTTGGCAATCATTTCATCCTTTTCACGCTTCAACTTTTGAATTTCTCCTTCAAACTGTTGAAGTTGATCCATGGAATCTTCTGCTTGCTTAGAAATGCTAGAGAGTTCTTCACGTTTCTTCAAAATGCTACGCTCTAATTCCTCTTGCTTTTCAAACAGCATCGCTCCGATATCTTCTTGCCCAGTCTCGATGGCTCCTTCCAACTCAAGATTGACGGTATTAAGATCCTTAAGCATCGCTTCGAGCTCGTTTTCGGTCTTGTTTCGAAGGAACACAATGTTGGAAATCGCCTTCTTCAGTCCTTGATAAGTCTTGATGCGTTCTTGAATGGCGGCTTCATAAACTGCAGCTGGATTTTTTTCTTCAATTTTGCCAATAAACAAATTGAGAAATCCACTAATCATGTTGCTTAAACGTGCGAAAAAACCCATGTGTAACTCCTAAAACCAAGACCTTCCCAATTGAAAGGCTACTTTTATTTAATGCGTCCAATATACCAAACGACACTGAATTTGACAACAATTGTATAACATACTGACCACAAAATATCGGACAAACCTCTCCGACCAGTACAAACTAGAGGAAAAGATAGATGGAATACGGCAATATATATATATTCTGATCAGTTCAAAGGGGGAATCATGATCGTTTCACTTTTTTTATCCATATTACAATTCGCTGCGGCTACACCAGCCCACTCAATCATCATGGCTACCCGTGCTCCCCAACCACGGCATCAAATATCTTACACCCCTACGCAAACAGTGTATGGATATCTACCATACTGGAGTACAAATCCTGCCGAGTTGGATCTCACAGGACTGACTCATGTCGCCTACTTTGGTGTAGAGCTCAATTCTGATGCCTCTCTCTCTTACCAAAGTCGCTGGGACAATGCGGGACCCACTTTGATAACTCGAGCCCATGCGGAAGGAATCAAAGTACACTTGTGCCTCATTTCATTCTCTGATGCAGTCAACAATGTTGTCTTACCCAGTTCCAGCCTACGAACCAAAACAATCGAAAACCTAAAAACCCTCGTCAATGCATACGGCGCTGACGGTGTAAACATTGATATAGAGGGTATGGATGCCTCAAGACGACAAGACCTCAATGCTTTTATACAAGAATTGTCGGTGGAGATTCCTGAGATTGTCATCGCCACTCCTGCAGTGGATTGGAGTGATGCCTACGACTATCAGACACTCTCCAACTACGCTGATCTCTTCATCATGGGCTATGACTACCATTGGTCTGGAGGAGAACCAGGTCCTGTAGACCCATTATTCGGGGGGTACCCATGGGGTGACTATGCGATAAACTGGACCGTTGACGATTACCTTTCATTGGGGGTTCCAACTGAACGCTTAATTTTAGGGCTTCCACTGTATGGACGGTCTTGGAGTACATCTGATGACTCGGTACCTGGAACCTCTACTGGGAACTCTGATTCCGTTCTGATGTATGAAGCACTGGATATAGCGTCTACAGATGGACACCTGTTCGATATGGTCACCGAATCTCCGTACATACTGTATCCAAACGAACAAATCTGGTTTCCAAATGTGGAATCTGTAGAGTCTAGAATCTTATGGGCAAACGATCAAAACCTTCAGGGCGTTGGATTTTGGGCGTTGGGCTATGAAAATGGCGTGGCAGATTTTTGGTCCATGATGGAGTCGACAACTGCGTCAGGAGACATCAGTGACCCAGACGACCCCGAAGACCAAGACACTGGAACCCCAAATGAGCCCAGTTCTGAAAATGGCAATTATGCTCCAGTTGCCAATGCGGGACCGGATCAAGATGTGATTATCGGAGCAATTGTCTCATTAGATGGTCAGATGTCAGGCGATCCAGATGGAGATGCTCTAACGTACGCTTGGACACTGCTAAATCCTCAAAACCAACAGTTGAACAATTCTCAGTCTGAAGTCGCCAGTTTTACGCCCACATCAGATGGGGTCTGGGAGATTGCACTCACTGTGTCAGATGGTATTGCCACCAGCACAGATGAACTGGTAGTCACTGTACTTCCGGAAGAAAATGTAAAGTCTGGATGTTCAAGTTCGGGTTCAGATACCCCTTTGTGGCTACTCACGTTACATTCACTCATCTTGCTACGACGAAAGTTTTCATCCTAGGTTTATATGCCAGCCATCTCTTGCCACAAGTGTCGCAAACTCATCTCAGACAAGGATTCACATTGTCCATTTTGCAGTGCGCCTCAGACTGTCGAAAGAGAAACCCGTTCTTTGACAAAAGATTTCTTCAGTGCACCTGGCGAGGTGATCACCTGGATCGTTGGAATCAATGTTCTACTGTATGCGGCATCGATTTTGTTGGATTCCAGTGAGGCGCTCTCTATGAAGCATGGGATCCTTGGATTTGGCTCCCCCACCAGTCGGTCGCTGTACTTACTTGGAATGACAGGTGGAAGCGTCTGGACCTGTGGTCATTGGTGGACCGTACTGACAGCATCATTTTTACACGGATCAATCCTGCACATTTACTTTAATCTCTCTTGGCTTAGACAACTGGGGGTCTTAACTGTGGGGCTCTTGGGCCCTGCTCGATTTATATTTGCGTACTTGTTCACCGGAATTGGAGGCTTTGTTACCTCCAATCTTTGGAACAACCCACCAACCGTCGGAGCAAGCTGCTCCATTTTTGGCTTGATGGGTGTTCTGATTGTATTTGCGCAACGTCGAGGGGGGTTACTCGGTCAGCGACTTGGAAAACAACTCTGGATCTGGACAGGAATTGGACTGCTTTTTGGATTGATGGTTCCAATGGTGAACAACGCTGGACACATTGGGGGACTCCTCTCTGGAATGGCGCTTGGCCTCCTGTTTCCAAAACATGAGAACCGACGTGAGTCGGGTGTGTTACAATTGGTATCGCTGGTCATGCTCGGTAGTACAATTCTCTTTATTGGATACAATGGACTGGTCATGAGTCAGATCCTTGAAAAATATGACATCTTCGGTCAATTCTTCTGTCAATGAGGGGAAATCATGTTGCTACTCTTATCAATACTTGCTTGTGAAAATGGATGTCATACAGCCGCAAAGGTAGTCCCTGCACTCGAGATGGTAAACCCGAGTTGGGGTGCTGAACCCGTAGATTGTGACATTGAGCATTCAGACCCAGAGGCACGAAGTGGGTGCATATCAAGGGAACTACAATGCAACACGGTCTTTGAGGCAACCAACCGAGGTGGAAAAAACCACTTCGGAGATGACTTCTATCAAAAGGGGTTCTGTACGCCTCAGCGCAACAACTATGAAAAGTCGCCCGAAGCAATTTATCAACTCCGTGTAAAACCAAATACCCAAGTAGACTTACGATTGGACAGCAATTGCGCAGAATTAGACTTGGTCGCCATGTCTTGGGATGAAGATCGATGCCCTACAGACAAACACGCAACAACCATCCAGAAGGAATGTGAGATGAACACCAAACCGGAAGGTGGAACCCTCAGACTAACAACCGTCAACAATCCTCAAACCTATTTGATTGCGGTAGATGGACAACAAGGAGACTACGGAAACTTCAGACTCACCATCACTTGCAAAACCTATCGGTAACAGACCGCTTTGAGCACCGTTCAAAAATATTGGAAGGAACTGCTCAGTATTGTGCTGAGTGTCGCTGTAATTGCTGTCTTTATTCAAGATGCAAATACGCAAGACTTGTGGACACTCCTATACAACTTAAACACTACATGGCTGATTGGGGCACTATTTCTCAAAAGCATTTCACTGACCATTCATGAGTACAGACTGTGGCTCGGATTTGGTGAACCACGCCCTCCCATTCAACAAACCATGCAAATCGGATTTGCCTCAGCATTACTCAACATCTTATTTCCTGGTAGGGCTGGTGACATTGCTGCAATTGCGATGCTTCACAAAAAATGTTCCGTCCCAGTCGGTACTGCAACCTTTGCAGTAGGTATGGTTGGTTTTTTTGAAGGTGCCATCTTTGGATTGATGATGGTGATGGTATTGCTGCTAAATGCTCCGATGTGGATCCAATTCTTGGGCGAGGACATCCATGTACAAAGCCTGCAAACCATCAGTGGATTAACGTTACTCGGTATTGTCATCGTCGTTGTCGCTGGGATTATCGGCAGACGTTTTACAGATGAGACCTCAGAACATACGACAGAATTCTCTCCGACAGCATGGATTAAAGACGCCTTTAGTCAAACGCAAACCAACTTAACAAACATCCGATACATCCTTTTCAATAGTCTGGCTTCACTTGCCGAGGTTTGGCTGATGATAGCATCATTTGCAATGGGTTTTGAGATGTTGGGACTCGAGTCATCACTGGTTGACTTCACTCCCATGCATACGTGGTCTCTCAGTGGATTGGTCCTGGGGCTTTCCGCCATTGCAAGTATCGTATTCCCTCAAACCTACGGGGCTGGAAGTGCAGCCGCCTCTGTATTCATTTTAGGTTTCTTCGGATTTGATCAAACTCAAGCTTTGGGCTTTGCTAGTGTTTGGTGGATCATTTCACAGGTGCCTGCAGTACTTCTAGGCTTGCCATCACTCTGGTTACTTAGGAAGACCACCACACAGCACACTGCCTCTGATCATTGACACGTTGTCGGGTAGTTGCCTTCTTGTAAAAGCTTCTTCATATAACGCCAACTGGTCATATTTGACCCATAAGTATCTCTCTCTGGAGCATGCTTGTAGTCTGGTGCGTTTTCTTCAGTCCACTCTTTGAGTTCTTCTGGTAGACCATCCCAACCCTCCAACACCTTGTACCCTTGAGCATGGTAAATCAGTCCACCGTCTTTTTGACCGGCTTTCATCCATGGCAAATATTGTCCTTTCCGAACCCAACTCAAATGCACCGGTACACTGTTCAATTCTGGATTTTCTAGATCCGAGCGCTCAGCGTAAAAGTCAAACAGTTCGATGCTTTGATACGTGTTACTAGCCGAGTACTGTGGGTAGTCTTCTATCGGAAGTGGGGATGGATAAGCCAGGAAAATATCCATATCCCAGACAATAAGGTCTCCAATCTCTTTATAACCACTTTCACCAACAACGAAGTTTACAGGATCATTCTGTACGTGCACCACAGGAACCCACTCTGAGTCCTCTGCATTGACCGCACGATTGTCAAAGCAATCAATGATCTTTCCAAATAAATTTTTGTATACCGTTATCTCTCTGGAAAGCATCAAGTATTCAGTATCACTAATCTTTTCGAGTCTGGCGATGTTGTACCCCTCAAAGGCCAATATTGGACTGGCCGAATAAGAGGTCTCAGTTTCTGCGAATGGATCTTGCAGCTCGTGATTGTAAATGTAGCCATGCCAGTAAAATACAACTTCCTCATCCGACTCTAAACTGCCGCGCATTTTTGCGAAAGCAGTAGTATTATCGACTGGATCTTCCATATCCAACTGTTGAACCACAGGCTCTACCGATTCAACTGAACCAGCCGTATCCAGTGCTGTATCCTTAGCACAACCAAGCAACCACAAAAGCATATACCCTCCCACAGGTGTTTATATAACATTCGTTACGTTAACTGGAAAAGTCGAGGTTTTGTGTGACGGTTGTGAAAAGGAATATCCCAACCGATTTTTTCAAAAACGATTGAATTTGATTGATACTAGTGGAACATCTCACAATACTGAAAGCAAATAAGAACCTCCTAGGATTGAAATTTTGACACACATCGGTTAACATCGTCCCGTTGCAAAAATATGCACGTTTAAGGAGACCACGATGTTTATTTCAATTCTAGCCCTTCTCGGAATCGCTTGTGGCGATAAAACAAACGACTCAGGGGACTTGATCGGTCCCTTAGGCTCAGCATGGACCGAGTACAGACACCCTTGTATTGGAAACCGTACAGATGCAATGTGGTTTGATGATGCCAACACAGGATTTGTAGGCTGTGGATCAACTACAATTGGCTATGGACTGTACACTACCACAGACGGTGGTGCAACTTGGAATACTGTCCCTTCTGTCAACAATATCTTAGACAGTATGCGTGTTGGATCGATTCAACGGGCAAACAATGGCAATCTATATATTGGCGGAACTGGTGATGACAACCTCCGTATCGTCTATATAGACGGCTCGGGAACCCTACAAGAATACTACACGAAGCCAGAGTCTGGAGCTCAATCTTGGCAAACATACCAAGTGGGCACGTTCCGATTGGATTCGAACAATCGTGGAGTGAGCGAGTCTTTAACTGGATCCGATGTCATGTACTGGCCAAATGCCGGCTCACAAGCTGTGAATGGATACGGATGGTGGAACAATACAGACATAGAAGGTTCTGGTGCACAAATCCTAGACATGGAAATCTATAACGATAAATTCTATGCTGTGGGCTCAACTCTTAATCAGCCGCCGTACTTCTTTTATGAAGACAACATGACCACCGAGTTTTCTATGCAGGCCATCAAACTCTCTGGTGAAGGGATCGCTGATTTTGAAGGTGAAGTATGGGATATCGCCATCGACAACTCTGGTGGAATGCTCTTAGCCGGTGTCAATCAGGGGACTGACGTGGGAACATTGTGGTATAGCACAGGTGATGTCACCAGCAAAGACAGCTGGGTCATGTTCGATATCTCTTCTATCACACCGGACATTCCAAGTAATGCCACCCGTTTCTATGGTGCCTGTCGCTATGGAAACTTAATGGTCGCGGTCGGAGACTTCTCACAAAAATCGGATGGTATCATGGTCTATTCAAAAGACTCTGGTGCTTCGTGGATCTTTACTGAATCTGGTACTGGTCCACTATCTCGCTGCCAAATCGTTGACGGAGATGTATTCATCACTGGATCCGACGGTCTCTTTGCAATATTCAATCCATAAAATTATTTGCTGTATCTTCGATAAAAGCATCACAATCGTTCTTCGAGCATAGATGATGATAAAGTAAATTAGAGAACACACTTTTGGAGAGCCCTTAGTGAAAAGCGCATGGTCATGGCTTTGCTTTGGATACTTGATGGTCATTGTACTGCTTTCCTGTACACACAATGCAGACGATCACATCATAACAGCTGATCCACAGAGTTTCGCTACACTGGAACCCAATGCAGCTGCACTCACGTTGAACATCCAAGGAACTGGAAACATTGCCGGTTTTTCAATCTCTGAACGATTCCCCAATATTGAAACCCTATCGATTCTATTCACACCGGATCTCACAACACTTCCAACAGACCTGAACAATCTACCAAACCTTCGAAAGGTTGAACTTATTGGAACTACATTCATTGAATTCCCCGAGCATATTAGCAATATCTCTGTTCAGCAACTTCACATTGCTCACAATCCTCTACTGATACGTATCCCCGATATTAACGGTTCTATAGAAGAGTTGTATATTCAAAACAATCCCCAGTTGACCTCTCTACCTACTCAACTGAGTTCTTCGAGAGACCTACGAGTACTAAACCTCTCCAACAACGCTCTAAAAACACTACCGAGTACACTTCAGCAATACGATGGTCTACGGACGTTAGACGTTCAAGGGAATGAACTTCAATCTCTTCCAGAATCCATAAAGAGTTTGAGGCGATTGCGACACCTTGACATCTCAGACAATCCAGTGTCTACTCTACCAATATCTCTAGGACAATTGGTCGACATCGAAGAACTCATCGTACACAACTTAGATCGGATAACCAAACTTCCAGACCTCTCAGGACTAAGGAGACT
>CALDQI010000086.1:0-7196 GCA_937911635.1 uncultured Pseudomonadota bacterium
ATCTAGTGTTGCCTCCATGATACGAATATAGCAAGACATCCATCTAGAATATCTCTCAACCTAAGGGGGGTATGTGTTTCTTACCTTTGGTACATGCAGAATGATCCATGGCGTATGTTTCCTTCTTTTGACGAGTCCCTTTGGCTAGAACAGGCGAAAGGGGTTCAGGTTAATGAAATGAACGCTTCGGGGCTGCATCTTCCTTTACGCGGTGAAAAGCGATCAAGTTGGCCGACTCTCCCCGCAAAATATTTAGGCCAAACGGAAAGTTTGAACGCTTGGGAATTACAGCAGATTGTCGATTCGATTCAAGGACTTGGAACTTCTGTTTCCTCCCTCCAATCGGAGAGTCCTAGTTCAGATGTGATTAAATTAATTTCAGAGAATCCAAATAGACCTGAAGTAGTGGCCCGTCAGTTGGGCGTCAACGTTCGAGAAGTGCAACAGTTAACGTCTCGCTTAAGCACAGATAGCGGAAACTTTAGAATGCAAGACTCCGTTGATGGGGGTGAAAATTCACCATCGATACGGTCTCGATCTAGAAAAGATACCGTTCACCCACTTGATCATCTTTGGGAACGTGCAACCAGTCCGATTGAACTTCCTGAATGGAAGGGTATGGGAACATCATCCTTTAAACCCACGATTGGCGAATCCGCGAAAGGTTGGCGCTTGAGTCCCAAACGAAGATCGGTTCATCCCTATTCTGTTCAAGTGGACAGTACGGTATTGCAGCCATCGGCATTGAGTGACGCAGATGAACTTGAGGCTTCAGGCACATCTTCAGAGGGTTCAACACAGAGTCCATGGTTCTCTGGTCCAAATCAGAGTGGAAAGGAAAAGGATGTTGCTGGGTTTGGATTTGTGCCGCAAACCATTTCTGGGGATACCAAACTCTCCAGCAATGAGATTGCAATGTTTGGTGGACAAGGTAAATCTGTTCAATTGAATGTTGGAGATGTGAAAGGACAACAGGCTCGATGGTTGCAACCAAATCGAACTGTGATTCTAGATAACGGTACAGTCATTCATGCAAAGTTGGCAAAACGATTGGGCATGGATATTAAAGCGGCGTCGAAGCAAAATCTACCACTGTCATGGACGCTTGAGGGTCTCCAGTTAAAATCAGACCATCAATCGCTTCCTACCTGGGCAAAACGAGCCTCAGGGAAACCACAGGTAAAAGCATCGCCAGATTTCTTGGTGGCTCTCGCCAAGGCATCCAGTGCTGATGATGTTGCGGAAGTCATTCTGCAAAATTCTGGTCGTTCCCAAGATGGCATTTTACCAAGAACGGCGATGACAGCCATCGATCAAATTCGTAGAGAAGCCTATAGCTCTCTCAAAGATATGGCGAGTGCTCAACAGGAACTCTCTGATCAGATGACTGTACGGAAATCTCGAGGTGGACGAGATCGCAGTCGACGACGAGTATCTAGGACTTCACGGGTTGTTATGGATGGTCTGACTGGTCTGAAGCCAATCTCTACGGCTGCTCCATCTTCATCAGGGGAAGCACAAGTTTCAGATAAGGTCAGTCGACTTGCTAAGCAACTTGAGAGTCTAGTGGCGTTAACAGAAGAAAACCGTCGCGATGAGGCTCGTCAAGGTGTACGTATGGCTGAAGACTCTCACGATGCAATATCTGAAGGTCAAGCCGAAGTTAAAGGTGAAGCGAGAGATTTCACTATAGATATAGATGCCCTTCGACAAGAAGTCATGCGGGCTTTTGAACAAGAAATGTCCATACGAAGCATGCGAAGCTTCGAGAATTCAAACAACACAGATCCTTGGTGGTGATACATGAGTGCAGCAATTGAGAAAGCAAAATTTCGTTCGGAGATAGGGAATACCTTTACTGTTCAGTTCAACCCAACAGATATTCAGTTGGATGCGGCTGCATCTTGGGCCACCCAAGATACACAAGCAGATCAGGTGAAACTGGAATTCAAGAAGGTTGAGCCCCGTTCTTTGAGCATGACACTGATCTTTGACACCAGCACCAACAATGCGGATGTTCGTGTAACGTATGTCAATCAGCTGATGAATACATTCATATTGACAGAGATGCCGGATATAAACCCTGCACACGATCAAACGGCACAAGGGACTTTGGGAACGAAAAAACGAAATGTGCTACAGACATTTGAGTGGGGCGGATTCAGTTTCTTTGGCGCCTTAACCAAGTTGAGTACCAAGTATACGATGTTTTCTAAGGATGGAAATCCAATTCGTGCGGAAGTCAAAGTCTCCATGAAAGAGTACATCAATCAGGATATGTTTGAAGTCGGCGGGTCACGTCACAATATCACAGTGCCACAGGTAAAACTTGTGCAGATGGAGGCCGGTCAAACACTCTCTGGAATGGCGAGTGCTCTTGGTACCACGATGTCAGCACTGGCCCAAGCAAATGGAATCTCAGATCCGTTTAGTGTTCCAGCGGGTAGTGTATTGGGAATTCCAACTGGAAACTAATGAATGGTATGAGAAGATTGACCTTCTCTGCGTGTTCAATTTGGTAAAGATACAGAAACACCTTTGGGTGAAATTAGGAGATACAAGATGGGACAAACCGTCATCGGCTTTGAAGTACAGATTGGGTCAGCCACTTTTAACCACAATCAGTCCAATGGTTTACTCACCGTTATTATGGAAGACCATGTGGATATGGCGAGTGTGTGCTCCATTACGGTTAGTACAGCAGAGAATCAAAAAACACAAAGTTATAAAATTGGGGACAAGGTTTCCATTAAAATTCAAAAGAGCGAAGAACTCTTTTCTGGAGAACTCATTGCAATCGATCATTCCTTTCAAGGAAAAGGAACCTCCTCTATTATTTTGAAGTGCTTAGATCACAGTCACAGATTGGCTAGAGGTCGGCAAACTCGATTTTGGACCGACATGAAAGATTCTGACGTGGTCAGTGAAGTGGGAGCAGAGTCTCAACTGGGAGTGGAAGTCGATCCAACGACTGAAACCCACAAGTACATTTTACAGCGCAATGAAAGCAATCTTGGATTCCTGAAGCGTTTGGCGGCTCGAAATGATTGTCAGCTGCGTGTAGAGCCGGGGAAATTATTGTTTAAAAAGGCTGATGCTGGTGGGTATGGCTATACTTTAAACACCAATACTGGTCTCATTTCTTTAAATATGTCCTACAATTCTTCTGACATGGTTCAAAATGTTGTTGTTCGAAGCTGGGATGTGATGACCAAGAAGGAAATTGTTGGCAAAGCTTCGGCATCTGATGTCCAAGCGATCGGTAGTGGACAAGGCGGATCGCAAGCTGCGGGTGTCTTTGGGGACCAGACGGCATACATCACTGATGTACCGGTGAAAACACAAGAGATGGCAGATGAATTGGCGAAGGCAGAAATGGAACGAATCGCCCGAAGGTTTGGACGTGGTAAGGCGGTCATCGTCGGGGATGGTAGTTTGCGAGCCGGATCGACCCTCACCATATCTGACTTGGGGGAGGGAGTGAATGGTGCGCATTATGTGATCTCTTCGCGCCACATTATTCGTCCACAAGTTGGATATCAGACAGAAGTAACATTTTGTTCTAACACCTTTGGCAATTAAGAATTACATAATTGGCAACCGATATAGAATTTGTCCGTTTGTAATTTGGTGATCCATGAACAAGGAATTTTTGGGACGTGGTTGGGCATTTCCCTTCCATTTTGATCCTGCAACAGGTGCTGTTGCCTACTCAGAGTTTGAAGAGAATATTCGTCAAAATATTATGGTCATTATAGGCACTCGCCCAGGTGAGCGTCAAATGCTGTACGACTTTGGGTGTCGAATTCATGAGTTGATGTTTGCTCCCAGTAATTCAGCAACGGCGAGGTTGGCCAGTCAGTATGTGCACGAATCCTTAGGTCGTTGGGAATCGCGTATTGAAGTCTTACGAGTGGGAGCCAATTTCGACCCCTCAGGTGCGATTATGGTACAACTGGTGTATCGGATCCGCGCTACAGGTCAGGTGGAGCAGCTATCACAGATTGTGGCCAATAGTTGAATCCTTACAAAATTAAAAATTAAGAAGAGAGATATATATGCCCATCAAGCCACCAAATCTAGATGATCGTCAATATGCAGATATTCTGGAAGAGATGATGCAACTTGTTCCTCAGTACTGTCCAGAATGGACCAATTTGGGTCCGGCTGATCCGGGGGTGACACTTCTACAATTGTTTTCATGGATGACTGAGATGGTGCTGTACCGAGTCAATCGAGTACCGGATAAGACGTACATTCACTTTTTGAATTTTATTGGAGAAGACCGAAAAGTGGCTCAACCTTCAGTTGTTCCGTTGACGTTTTCTTCTCGTGTCGATCGTACGATTGAAGTGTCTCCGTATACTACGTGTGCGACTCGACAAACTGAAGAACGGTCTGCTGTGAAGTTTCTAACGACGGAACCCTTGACGATTCACTCTGCTCAGATTGAGAAACTCGTTGCGGTCAAAGGAGGCCAGAACCCTCTTGTGCGAGACATTCCTTTTCAGAACTTTCATGACAATCCGTCAGTCTTGACGTTGAATCGAGGGCAAGGGATTCAGGTTTTTGAGATGGATCCTGTTGAGTACAGCACATATTCTTATACCCCAGATCAATTTTTGTATGTGGCACATGAAGATTTTGAAATGATGAATGTGCTGCCAGATGAAGCGGGAAGACTCTGGGTTCAGGTTGGTGAGGACAAGCTGTCGATTCTTAGTTTCTTTGATTGGGAATACCCCAGTCACAATGGCTGGAATCCCATCGAGCAAATTACAATTCAAGATCAAGGCTTCGGTGTTGAGGAAAAGGCACTGATGGCCTCTTTCCCAGGGATTATAGAGCACAAGTTTGATGTTGGTGGTGTCAATGACCAACTTGAAGAAAGAATTCGTTTACAGAGGTGGTGGATTCGTGGGCGTCTGAATTACGAACGCTGGGTTGTCGAGCAAATGAAGGAAGACCTAACGATCTGTTGGCGAGATGATCGTGGTGCCGAAGACCGACGCGTGAATGCAACCATGCAGGCACGGGGTAGAAGCATCGAGTTTGAAATTGAAGATTTACCACCAATGAAGGCAGGATGGCTGTTGGTATTCCAGATGGTGAATCGGTCTATGGGCGCTGGACGCAGTGAATACTTTCCAAAGTATCGTTGGTACTATCGTCGAGGAGATGTATGGGAAGTCATATCGGACTCTCAAGTTCGGATGCAGCAAACCAATATTTACATTGAGGGACCACTGACCGACATGGCTTCGGAAGGGATCAATCTGCGAGCGGAACGGATTGAAACAGTTGATATGGCAAGACTCTGTAGAGAGTTTGAAGTAGAAGTCCAATGGGTACGTGGAGTAGAGCGTACGCTATTGTCTGGTGAGGCAGTGAAAACCTTGCAGCCATTGGGTGATGATGATCGCCCCTGGGATCCATTTCAAGTGAATCAGAATATCCCTCCAACCATTGGGCGCAAGATTTTTATCGGCTCGGATTTACTGATCAATAGACGAAAAGAGCGTGTGACTGTCGAGATAACATACTCTTTTGAGATGAACGGTGAGCCGGTTGAGGAACCAGTAGATTCATATGCATTGCAGCTGTCCTACCGTGCTGACGATGCCTGGCGTATTGTAAACTCAAAAGACAAATTGTTTACCAAATTTCAGTTCAATAAAATGCAAGAAGGACAAGCCCCTCGAAGTGGCGTACAAAGTGTAGTCTTTCATTTGGATCCATCTGATCACATTCGAGATATCGCTCCATTCGAATTGAAAGGGAGCACCTCTGGATGGCTTCGACTTGAACTGACAAAATCGACGTTAATGGGACAAGATGAAGATAAAAACGACCAACCGATTCAGTTCCGAATCCACAACGTAGAACTCGGTTTAAAAGGGGGTGTGGACGTTCAAGAGTACGAAGAGCCATTGCTCGGTGCTCGTGTTTTACAAATGGACTATCGAGCGGCGAATGAGCGATTGACCAAGATTGTGGCCCGTTTGGCAGGACGATCGTATACCTACCATCCATTTTATCCATTCATAGAGATTGATGATGAAAACCAGTCCTTTTACATCAAACTGGACAAGCCACTCCCTGTGGGGCGTCGTCACGCAGTGTCATTTAGATGCAACGGAGAGGCCTTCTTACCTTCTCAAGTCAAAATGGAGTGGGAAGTCTTAGAGAAGATTGGAAAAGGGCGTACAGGTTGGACGCAGATACCGAGCCAAGACGAACAAGATTTCTATGCGATGAATGAGACTGGAGTATTGGAGTTTCCGCTAATAGAATCGGTGAAGGAATCGGAAGAAGGGTTTTGGATGCGAGGCCGATTTATAGTGGATGGAGATGAGCGACTGGACAATTTGCCGTCTTTGCCACCGATTGCCAATATTATGCTCAACACCGTCAACGGGATCAATCTCAATACCCATCGTACAGAGCGATACAGTGGTCAAGGTGTGCCGAACCAACAGATCAAGCTGCTTCGAAAACCATTGTTTTTACATGAGCATACACAAGGGGATTCCCCATTTGGTCAGCCGGATAAGTTTGCAGACATCCGAGTGTATGTCGATGAAGACGGTGAAAGGACGGAATGGCGTTCTGTAACGGATGCCGAGATATTGATCGCAGGGAAAGATGACAAGGTCTTTACGGTGGATGCAGTAGAAGGTGTGTTGACCTTTGGAAATGGAATCCGCGGTCAGATGTTGCCATTCGGTTCGAGCAATGTTCTGGTGGATGTATACCGTGTCGTTGTTGGGAACCAAGGAAATGTGGCGCCGTTTGACATCGACGTTTGCGACAGTATTTCAGAAGTTGAAGTCATCAACTTGATGCCGGCTATTGGAGGTCGGAATGCTGAAACGATTGATGAGATCATTGAGCGGGCTCCCTCTCTGTTAACAACCAGAGATAGAGCTGTAACCGCACTGGATTTTGAAGTGATTTCCATTAATTTCCTTCTCTATATTGAATTGACCATATTTCTCTAACTTTTCATCTAAAATAAAAGTATTTGAAGCCAGAAATTTATCTCTTGCAATTTTATGAAGATCGTATAAGCTTTCATTCTTAGATACTCTTAATACCTCGTAATTTAAGCTTGGGATTCCTGACCTCATTAAAGCTGATTTAATCAGTATATTTAAAGAATCTTCAGACATTAGGCTGCTATATATAAATATATA
>CALDQI010000087.1:0-2478 GCA_937911635.1 uncultured Pseudomonadota bacterium
TTCCCATTCGGCTTCTGTTGGCAAACGATACCCATTCGCATTTTTGTTCCACACAATCTGACGAGCAAAATCATCTAACTCTTGTGAATATCCAGCATAGGGATCGTCTTCATCGGGAATATCGTAATCATAGGCAGCCAATTCCTCAAGGAATCCTTCAGGCAATTCATAGACACACTGTAGATTCAGCGCTTCACTCAGTTTGTTGCAAAAGACAATGGCTTCACACCAACTAACATTATTAATAGGTAACATATCCCCCTTGAGACGACTTATCTGATACCCCATTATTGTGGTCCACAATTGCTGTGTAACTAGGTACTTCCCAATAGAAAAACCATTGGTCAACTGAACCTCATGACACGGTCTACCATATGCTGTACCAAACTCATCTGGTTTATCTGTTCCCATGAAAAATGACCCAGGTTGTATTTCAACCAGGTTGATCAAATTCATCAATGTTGTTTCTGATGGCATTTCTACCTCCTTGTTATTGATGTGTAGGTAACATTCTACGAACGACTGTAAAGAGTCATAAGCCCTTCAGTATGAATACATTGCAAACATTGACCCTTGAATCGAATATCCTACTCATCTCAACAGCCACTCGCTCGAATACAGCGCCATGATTAACTCCCAGATAATGTTCAGTTGTAACCATATCGGAACAGAAAACTTGATGTTGAGTCCGTCCGATTTTTATCCTCTAATTTCAAATACAGAATAAAACCATTGGAAAAGCACAACCGACTCAGCAAAACTTGCTTCCACAAATATTTGCCGTACATGAATTATATTACACAATTTAACGTTACCACCCATGTACAACAGAGATGGAACAATGGCAAAAAATATTTTCCTATTGCTACTCGTATTCGTCGTTCTTTTTGGGCCAGTGAGTGTGTTTGCACGCGAACTAGTCAACAATAGCCATAACCTTCATGAAGTTTTACAAACAGAAGAATCAAAAGCGGCATGCGAAGAATATCACATGCTCGTGAAGAATCAGATAAAGGGTAACATCACCGCCGAAAAGATTCGCAGTATCGTATCCACTGATGTACGAGAGCTTTGTGGAAAGTACATTTTTGTGTACGGTACACCGTATGCCTTGGCTGCCGTTCCTGAAACCTACATCATCGGTGCCATGCAAGCTTGGCCTGGAGAAGCAGGTCCAGCTTTTACGGATGCTGGGCTCATAGAAAACCCAGACGACCCAGGTTTTCCTGTGGGTATACCGCAAGTCACAGCAAAAAACCCCGTCACTAGAGTTGCCGCCCGAGGACCCACGAGGCTTCCTGCCAGTTGTGCCATGTGTCACTTTTCGAAGTTAGACGATGGGCGTTACTCTTTTGGATCTGGCAGCAGTGATATTGTTTTTGGTAAGCTTGCGTCCGTATTTTCCTACCCTCTTTGGATATTCGACCAAAAGCGAGATGACGAAAAGGTATGGAATAGCGAAGTGAACCAGCACTTTGAAACCATGAAAGTCACGGCTGAAGAATCCGGAGCGCCTGGTATTCTGTTTCCGGATTTGCTTGAGTACCCTTCATGGCTTCCGATTACCAAACTCATCAGAAAGGCCACTTCATTACCATATGTAGGTAAGTTCGACCAAAGAGATTTTATGAGCAGAAGACCTGGACGCGGTCCGGCATTTTACATCGCTCTTGCGACAAAAGAGGAGTTGCCTCTCACGGTTCCAACTTTGTGGGGAATCACTTCTCCTTCCGGCTCAAAAGAGATTGACAAACATAGACTGGGTGCGTTTGTACACAGTCCAGACCTTGAAACTCATGTGATGGAGTCCCTCATGATCCTTTCAGGTACAAGCGACTTTAACTCACCCGAATGGATTGTTCCCCTTACCGATTTTATCAGAGCCTTAGAAAGGCCTGAACAACTGGCAGACAAAAACATTGAGTTGTATGCAAAAGGTGAAGAACTTTTTAAATCGCGATGTAGCGTATGTCATTCTGACACAAGCGGTGGCAGTGGCAAATTGGTTACCACAAAGTATATCGGCTTAGATGAACGGTACAACACGCCATACATGGCAAGCCTTGAGCCTTCCAATCAAACCAGTGCTGACAACTTTAGAGATGTACGGGACTTTTTCAAAGACACGCACCCGGAGTTTGAATGGAATGATCGGGGGGTTCGAGTGCGTAGACTCAAAGGTGTTTGGACTCGAAAGTACCTAATGTCCAATGGTGGAGTGCATGGACTAGAACATGCGTTTTGTCTAAATGGATTGGAGAGGAACAATCCAGATCCCTTAACTGGGGACACAGCTCATGCGAATCTTTGTCAGTTACCGCTGGAGTATCGAGAAGCACTGGCCGAATTTTTGCGGCACTGGTAATTTTTGGACTAATGCACGCATCGAGGTACTTTTCAAGTCCGCACTCGAAGATACGACAGTTATCTTATAATCTCGGATTTCAAGTGTTTAATCCTACTAAGTTAGGGTTAATG